>NZ_PEIG01000003.1:300000-499738 GCF_002749975.1 Gloeocapsopsis sp. IPPAS B-1203
TGCTTCAACAGAATTCAGACTGATGTTATGTTGCTGCAACTCTTCAACAACTAATGTTGTTGCCGAACCGACAGCCGCAATTTGAGCTTGAGTTGCTGGAATATCTGTTGAGACACCTATGTGATGATCGTAGACGCGAATTGCTTCTAAGTGTGGTAGATTTAACCACTCGGCTGCTTTACCTAGGCGATCGCGCTTTTGTGTATCTACTATTACTAAAGAACGAATTTGTTCGGGATGAACTGCACGACGTTCAATTAACGGATATTCATCGCGATGTAGCGCTAAAAAATCGCGCACCGCCGGATGACTACCACCAGTTAAAACAATTTTTGCCCCAGGAAACAACCTAGACACTCCTACTGCTGCACCGAGTGCATCAAAATCTGCTGTTGTATGACACAAAATTAAGTCCATCTCTCTATTGTGTAGTTTTTTGGAGTAGGGGAGATGGGGAGTTATGAGTTAAGAAAATTCTTTTAATGAATGCCTCCGACACCTTTGTTCGCTTTCCAAAACTCAAAACTCAAAATTCAAAACTATTCAAAGCGCCAAAGCACCACTAACTACTCTTTCACTGGTTCCTAGTCCCTTACTTTAATTTTTTACCTAAAAAGCTCGCATTTCTGATAGCGTACAAATAAGGAATAATCAGAAGATAGTCAGTTATTACGCTCAACACATTTGTCCACCTTGTTGCTGTCTTGGGAGAAGCACCTATGTTCTCAATTTTATTTCAAATAGCTCTAGTTGCTTTGGTTATCATGTCATTCGCTATGCTGATTGGCGTTCCAGTTGCTTACGCTACGCCTCAATACTGGGGTGAATCCAAACGGCTGCTTTGGTTAGGTTCGATTGCTTGGATTGGTTTAGTTTTTTTAGTTGGGGCATTAAACTTTCTAGTTGTTTAAAGCATTTTTCCTTGACTAATATAGACAGTGTGAAACGATTTCACTAGAGACATCAAGATACACTAGTACTTAGGGGCAGTTAGCAATTGCCCCTAAGTTGTCAAGTAAGGTCGTCATAAAACGATCTGAGGTAAATAGAGCAGATTTTAGTGATTTCAGCTTCCCTGTTGCAATTGCACTTACTTTCTGCAAGACATTGAGCACACGAGATTTTTACCGAAATTATAGTTATGACAGTTTTTGAGGGGACTTTTGCGCAAACAGAACCACTCCGCTTAGCGATCGTGATTGGACGATTCAATGATTTAATTACAGGAAAATTACTAGAAGGATGTCAGGATTGCTTGAAACGTCATGGTGTTGATGTTAATCCTCATGGCAACCAAGTTGATTATATTTGGGTTCCAGGAAGCTTTGAGGTTCCTATAGTAGCAAACCAACTTGCTCAATCTCGGCGCTACGATGCCATTATTTGTCTGGGTGCGGTAATCAGAGGACAAACACCTCACTTTGATTATGTTGCTAGTGAAGTAGCCAAAGGAATTGCAGCAGCTGGATTTCAAACAGGAGTACCAGTCGTTTTTGGCATTTTAACGGCTGATACAATGCAACAAGCATTAGAAAGAGCGGGTGTTAAAAGTAATAAAGGTTGGGATTACGCTATGAATGCTCTAGAGATGGGTAATTTGATGCGTCAACTGCATTCCAGGTTAAAAGCAGAACCGTATCGAGATCCTCAACTACCGGTAGCTCTCAGAAGCGCTCAAGCTCCAGATGTCTCAGTGGCTCCAGAAGCAATGGGTTAGAAGCTACCGACAGCAATTAGGATTTAGCTAATAGCTCTAAACGAAGCTTGACAAATTACGGTCAATTTGAGATGATAAGAATTACACAAATTTTGCGGGTATAGCTCAGTGGTAGAGCGTCACCTTGCCAAGGTGAATGTCGCGCGTTCGAATCGCGTTACCCGCTTAAAAAAAATAAACAACAAAGTTGGGTAAGGAAAGAGTAAAAGCTCCTAGGATAGATCGTAGGAGTGAAGTAGTGCATAAGTTTTAGAAAATACTGTAAAAAGTAGAATAAGAAACCAAAAAGCATCAAGATACAGTTGGTCATATAGGATCGGATTTAGATACACTCGTGAGATAGCTACTTTTTGCCTTTACTAGTTGTTGTGCAAGCTCAAAAGGGAAAAAAAATCGATCTGAGTTCAAACTATCCATGCCCGTGTCGTAGACGCGGTCATCTAGTACCGATTATGCTAACAGAAGCATTTGGTTGCGATCGCTGTCAGCAGTTATTTGTTGTAGAAGACAAAGGTTATTTGTTAGAACAACTTTCTACAACCTATCCGTACAAACGTTCATGGCGTTGGATGGGAGGTCGTTGGGTTGTTGCCCAGCCGCGTCTTGGACAAACGTATCTACCCATAGCATTGGGAATTATTTTAGTATTACTGATTGTGTGGTTGCCTTTGGCACTAAGATCCGATAATACAAACACAAATATTCTCCTTTGGGCAATGGTAGCAGTACTATTAGCTGTATTACCAGCATTAATGGTATGGCTTACTTATAGACGTTAATTAAATGACAGTTGATGCTTTTGACACCCCTGATGCGGTTGCAGTCGCCAATCATGCTTATCAAGCTTCCCTAAGGCTGGGCGTCACGAAGGGAACCGAACGAAGTAGTGCTGTGCTGGCAATGGCAAAAGCGCTAGAGCATTCATTTAACGACATATTAGAAGCAAATACTCTAGATTTGGAAGCTAGCCGCGAAATGGCAGTTCCCGATCTCATCTTGGATTGGCTAAAACTGACACCAAAGCGCTTACAAGCTACAGTGGAAATTTTAGAAAGGCTTGCTGCACTATCCGATCCAATTCGGCGGGTAAGAAATGCTGATTATCAATTACCAGACTCGCAAACGTATTGCCAGCTAATGCCATTAGGAGTCATTGCACTCATCTATGAAGCATTTCCTGAGTTAGCTGCGATCGCGGCGGGATTATGTATTAAAACGGGTAATAGCTTAATTTTGAAAGGCGGTAGCGAAGCAAGTAATTCTAATATGGCAATCGTAAATGCTTTACAGCTAGCCCTTGAAGAAGCCGGCATATCGCCAGGATGCTTAAATTTATTATCAGTAGATCGTGGCGGTATTGTTCGAGATTTAGTGACACAGGATCAGTACTTAAACTTAGTCATTCCTTATGGGCGCCCTAGCTTAGTACAACAAGTTGCCAAAGTAGCAACAGCACCAGTATTGCGCTCAGCAATGGGAAATTGTTATCTTTACTGGTCAGGTTCAGGAAGTCTTGATATGGCACGCACGATTATTTTAGACAGTCATCAAAGCGAACCCGATCCTGTCAATGCTATCGAGAAGGTACTTATTCACCGCGCAAGTAAGCCTTCGTCTTTAGTAAGCCTCTGGAGTAATTTACAAGAAAAGGGCTTTCAGATTAAAGGAGACACAGAATTAGTAGCAGCATTTCCCGAATTACAGCTTGCTGCTGAATCTGAGTGGGCAAGTCCTTATTTAGATCGAACAGTCGCATTCAAAGTAGTCGATCATTTAGAAGAAGCGATCGCGTGGATCAATCGACATAGCAGCGGTCATGCTGATTGTATAGTTACTGAGTCATATCAGGAAAGCCGTCACTTTGCCCTAGGAGTGAATAGTGCTTCAACATACATTAATGCTTCTCCACGCTTTTCACGTAATCCAGCCCAAGGTGATGCTGTTTTTTTAGGTATGTCCAATCAGCGAGGACAAAGACGAGGGTTTATTAGCTTGGAAACGTTAACAACAGTGAAACACATTGTTCAAGGAAACGGAAAATTCTAATTAGGTTTCCTAAGGTAATGGTTGTTGAGAGTACATCACCATCATAAATATTGTGATCCCCAATCCACAGATGAGCAGTAGTAAAGAACCCCAACTGGCTGAATGTTCTGTCATCTGTTGCCATACTCTATTACGGGTTGCCATAAAATTATTCTCCAAATCCCTATGTTTCTTAATCTATCGTTAAGGGATCGGCAATCTTCGATGAGATAAGAAAATTAACAGTACGGGGATCAGAAAAAGTCAGGGGATGTATTGGAGATTAAGGGGGACGTTGGCGCACAACTGTGGTTCAAGGAAACTCAATGAATGCAATTAATGAAGAGTTCCACTCTAATAGCTGCGACGTCTTCAAATGATTTTGCCAGTTTTTCACCAATGAATCTTGGGGCTGGAAATCAAACAGCGATCGCCTGTCTCAACTTAGCTTAGCTCTGAACTGAACGTCTGCGCCAGCGTCCTCCGACTGAACTCTAGTTCAATGATTCTCTAGCAGCAAGCTTAACTTTAGTTGCAAGACCTAAGGTTTGCAGTAATTGAATCGTCATCCAAGTCATATCAATTTCCCACCACTGTAAGCCGTGACGGGCAGAGTATTGAAATGCATGATGATTGTTGTGCCAACCTTCGCCGTAGGTAACTAAAGCGACCCACCAGCAATTTTTTGAGTTATCGTTTGATTCATAAGTACTGTAACCAAAAATATGGCTAGCGCTATTAACAAACCAGGTGCAGTGCCAAACTAAAACAAGGCGGACAAAAATTCCCCAAACAACGAAAGACCAACCGCCGATAGAGTATAGTAAAAGTCCTAAAGCAAATTGGATAGGAATAAAATACTTATCGAAGAAATTGTACACTGGGTCATCTGCAATGTCTTTAATATAGCGGGGAACTTCGGATTGAATAGGTGGGTGGAACAACATCCAACCCATGTGACTCCACCAGAAACCTTGGTTGGAATCATGGGGATCTGGTTCTTGATCCGAGTACAAATGATGTAGACGATGTAGTCCTACCCAGTCTAATACCCCTCCTTGGCAGGCAAGTGTACCGCAGAAAACAAAGAAATACTCTAACCACTTGGGGGTTTGAAAACTGCGGTGGGTGACTAAGCGATGGAATCCTAGCGTAATTCCTAATCCGCCTGTTATCCAGTGGAGTAATAAAGCTAAACCTACAGCACTCCAACTAAAATTGCTAGGCAGTAGGGCAAACGCAGCACCAATGTGAACAAAGGCGATAAAGAGAATAAACGCCCAATTTAGAGGAGGTTTAGTAGAGGTGGCAATGGTCATGCAATTATCTCGTATAAATCAGCTCAATCTCGGCAATAATAAACACCGCGTAGAATAAATAATGAGGTGTTGATGAATAGCTCTGAACAGCTACAAGCAGCCGAACAGGCACTATCTCCGATTTTTTCTGGAATTGACACTGCAGTCAAGCAAAATTTACAACGCGTGTTGAGGGCATTTCGCAATCAGCGTGTGGGAACACACCATTTTACTTCTGTTAGTGGTTATGGTCATGACGACTTAGGACGTGATGTTTTAGATCGTGTTTTTGCAGAAGTCGTGCAAGCCGAAGCTGCAGCAGTACGGGTGCAATTTGTTTCAGGGACTCATGCGATCGCGTGTGCGTTATATGGTGTCCTCCGTCCTGGTGACGAAATGTTAGCCGTTGTGGGTTCCCCTTACGACACATTAGAAGAAGTGATTGGATTACGTTCTCCTGGTCAAGGTTCCCTTTTTGAGTTTGGCATTCGCTACCGTGAATTATCTCTAACCGACGAGGGAACTGTCGATTGGTTCAAGTTAGAAAATGCTATTAAAAATGATACCCGTTTGGTGCTAATTCAGCGATCTTGTGGTTATTCTTGGCGTGCGAGTTTAGAAATTACCGAAATCGAAAAAATTATCCGCATTGTGAAACAGCAAAATCCTGAAACAGTGTGTTTTGTCGATAACTGCTACGGTGAATTTATCGAAGACCGCGAACCAACGGCTGTTGGTGCGGATTTAATTGCAGGTTCGTTAATCAAAAATCCTGGGGGGACAATTGTCACTGCTGGCGGTTATGTTGCAGGGAAAGCAGAATTGGTAGAAGCGGCGGCTTGTCGTTTAACTGCACCAGGAATTGGTAGTGCTGGGGGGGCGACTTTCGATCAAAATCGTCTGTTGTATCAAGGGTTGTTTCTTGCGCCGCAAATGGTGGGAGAAGCGATGAAAGGTAATCATCTGACGGCGTATGTCTTCGATCAGTTGGGGTATCCTGTGAATCCTGCACCGTTTGCACCCCGCCGCGATGTGATTCAGGCGATTAAGTTAGGTTCGCCACAAAAGTTAATTGCGTTTTGTCGGGCGATTCAACAAAATTCACCTGTGGGTTCTTATCTCGATCCGGTTCCCGCAGCGATGCATGGTTATGAAAGTCAGTTAGTAATGGCGGGTGGGACGTTTATTGATGGCAGTACATCGGAATTTTCGGCGGATGGTCCGTTAAGAGAGCCATATGTTGTTTTTTGTCAAGGGGGGACGCATTGGACTCATGTAGCGATCGCGCTTGAGGCGGCGATTGAGGCGGTGCAGAAAGTTGATTAGTGAAGAATGATCAACTAGGCAAGATTAAGGTGGTGATGACATAGTGGAACCACAAAGGCGCAAAGGTTATGCAGAACAAATGATTATTAGAATGACAGGGTACTTAATGACCTTTTGTCGTGTGAAAGATGAATGAAGATTTAGAAGTTTCAGCGGAGATTTCTTTTAAACAAGCGATTGATGTGACTCAGTTATTGCTAGATCAAGCTATATCTGGGCAGTTGCCAGAATCTGAAGTCAAAGTGGTTGTCTCTAATTTGGTGAGAACACAAAACGGTGCTAGAGGCTTTTTTGTGACTTATTTAACGTCTGATTTACCAGAGGACGATCGCTTAACAAATTCTGTTGTCGAAGCTTTGCGGTCGCATCCTGAAACTGTTGCAGAATTATTAATCAAAAATGTCGCAATGTCAGCAGCCCAAGCTGTTTATCACCGCCGCCATGACGCTGAAGAAATGGCACAAGGTTCGTTACGAGTTCAACAGCGTACGCAAAAGTTAATTCAATTAGTCAATCTTACCGCTGTCTATCAACACGCTCAGGATTTATTCGATACTGCCACAACTGGAGAAGGGCGCTATCAAGACTTTCTCAATCGCTGGGGTTACGATACTGAACAAAGACAAGTTATGTGCCAAGCACTACAACGAGTCTTATCTCACGCTAGTTAAGTCGCAACTTCAATATTTCACCCCAGTATTTGCGATTTTTAGCTGCATTAAGGCATCAATTTCTAGGGTTTCTACGCATACAAAAGTAGATTCATTGGAAATTTGCTGGCCTCCGAACCCTAACAAATTCAACTAGCCACTAAATCCGACTAAGAATACAGCGATCGCACCAATGACTGCCAAGATTGACAGGACTAATCCCGCGTTGGGGCTGCCTTTGAAGGAATAGTTTTTGTCTTTCATAGAAGTACCTACGTGTTAAAAATCTATATTTATTGTTACATTTATCGACTTATCTTTCATAAATGTTAACAAATTAAATAGCAACTAGACTCCTCCAACACCAGGATTAAGCTGAATTAGTACCCAAGTGAGATACGTGCCGATTGGTCCCCAAAGCATGTATGGTAGGAGTAACCAAGATGCTGTTGTTGATATCTTACGGACAGAAATCGCTACAACATAAGCTAATATCGTTGCTAATCCGCCGAAAATCAGCCCGCCAACGAGGCTACGTAGTTCGACAACAACAGGGCTGTAGAGAGTTGTCAAAAGTGCGATCGCAATATACAAGCCCATGAAGAACCACGGGCGATCGCGTCTTTGACGACGAGATTTTTCCCAGACTAAAATTGCCGAAATTGTGCCGCAAATCCAAACAACTGCCCAAATTAGGGGAATTAATGATTCAAACGTTAACCATCCAGGGCGAGTTAAGTTTTGAAACCAAGGATCGCGCAGGGAAGTCAGTAGATTTCCTCCAAAAAAAATGGCTACTGAAACAGCCAGTATTATCCATCTAGCTTTCATAGTAATTTGGTAACTGGTAATTGGTAATTGGTGTAGTTTAATATTATCTATTACCTAATTACTCGATTTGTTTTTGTTAATAGGCTCTTGAGATACGGTTTTAGCAAAAGTTATAATGTGTTGATTTGGTAGAGATTCATCAGTGTTTTGCCATTGCAGTCCTACTATTGCCATTTCTTTTTTTACTTGATTTTGGCTCATTTTGTGTAATCCCTTAATTGGGATAAAAGGATTTTCTTTGCAGTATTCAACTATTACAACTCTTCCTCCAGGTTTGAGAGCTTTTGTAATAGCTTGCATTACTTCATATGGATGAGAAAATTCATGATAAGCATCTACCATTAGAGCTAAATCAATACTATTGTCAGATAAGTTAGAGTTATTAATATTACCTAAGATTGTCTCAACGTTAGTAATTCCTGTATCTTTTTTCAGAAATTCAATAATATCCAACATTTCAGGTTGAATATCCACTGCCAATACTTTTCCATTAGGTAACTTTTGAGCCATCCGAAAGCTAAAGTAACCTGTCCCTGCACCAATATCTGCTACAACATCTGTGGATTGCAAATCAAGCGTGTCTAATACCTTTTGTGGTTGTTCTTCTGTTTCTCTACTTGGACGTTCTAGCCATAGTACTTCTGTATGTCCCATCACTTTGGCAATTTCACGCCCTTGGTAAAATTTACCAATACCGTCAGGGCTATGTATGGTGTGATACTGATAATTCTGACTGCTATCTACAACTGGAGTAGCTGCGAGTGTTGTGCAACTGACCAAAACTGTGCAATACAGTAATGCACACAATGGTAGTATTTTAAGTCTTAGTTGTCTCCAAAACATGGTTAAGAAAGATAAGTAATTAGACAAGGGTGGCTTGACGGTTGCAATTCTTGCTTTAACGATATCGTCTATCTTGTGATAGAAACGCGGATGTGTGTAGCTGAACTAATATCAAGAAAAGTAGTTTAGATTACAATCAGGCTACGAAAGCGTATGAATCCAGATAGCGATCGCACAAATAATTTTACTCCGACAGATGTGACTGAAGCTGAGGAGCAAGAAACAACTCAAGCTGTGGAACAAAAAGCAAGTAGCGTTGCTGATGTGGTATCACCAGAGACACTCGTTGTTAATGAACCGCCGCCTAAACCGGATTATCCTCGATATCGAGTCAGCCCAGATGAACCTATTAAACTTGCTGATATTAACTCCGATGCTTGCGAACACTACAAAAAAAAGAAAGATGTTGAAAAAGAGCTAGAAATTCAAAGAAAGCGGCTAGCAGTATTACAAGAACGCTTGTACGCTGAAAATGAGCGTAGTGTGTTGATTGTGTTGCAAGCAATGGATACAGGTGGAAAGGATGGCACAATCAAGCACGTTTTTCGTGGAATCAATCCGCAAGGTTGTCAAGTTTGGTCATTTAAGAAGCCTACCGACGAAGAACTGAGTCATGACTTTTTGTGGCGCTATCACCGCCGCGCACCACGTCGAGGAATGATTACTATTTTCAACCGATCGCACTACGAAGATGTGCTAATTGTGCGAGTGAAAGATTTAGTGTCTGAACAAGTATGGCGTCAGCGCTATCGCGTTATTAACGAGTTCGAGCAAATGCTAACGTTGGATAACATTGTTGTCATTAAATTCTTCTTACATATTTCCAAAGACGAACAACAGCGGAGATTAGAAAGCCGCTTGGAAGATCCTGATAAGCGCTGGAAGTTTTCGATTAATGATGTCAATGAGCGCAAGTTGTGGGATAAGTATCAACAAGCTTACGAAGATGCAATTAATAACTGTTCGACGGCTTATGCGCCTTGGTACGTCGTGCCATCAAATAAAAAGTGGTATCGTAATTTGGTGATTGCTAGGGCGATCGCAGATACACTTGAAGCGATGAATCCGCAATATCCCGCCGCTGCTGAGGGCTTAGAAAGCGTTGTGATTCCCACATAAAGAGGTATCTAAAAAGCTACTTGACTGTTGCCTGGAAATACATGAGAATAAGTTGCATTTAGTATTGCTGTTAAATGTGTGGATGTAATTGAATATGACACTTGTTGAGGTTGGATAACGGGGAGTGGCTCAATGTTCCTACCAATTACCAATTACCCACTTACTGACCATAAACTGTGACAATCACGATCGCCCACACAGATTATCAAGCGCTGTGGCAAGAAAGCAACCTAAAGCCACAGCACCCCGATCCTGTGGATGGTTGCGATCGCATTGAAGTATGTCCCGACTACCTCGGTACAGGTTATATTCGGAAACTTCAACTGCGTGGTATTGAGCTTAATATTTTCAACTATTCGGTACGCGAGGATGTGATCGTCACAAATAAGTCAGGTGGAACAGAGTGGGAGTTTGGTTTTCACCTTTCAGGAAATCGTTCGGGTAAGCAGACTGGAGAGAATTTTGTGTCTTGGGGTTATTTTGATGAAGAAAGTCACGATTACCCGACACACGCAGGCGAGAGAATTCTCAAACCAGATATTTGTTTCGACTCCCCTGATACTTTATCTGGATTTATCCCTAATCATCTCAAGTCATTTCCTCCAGAGTTAATGAAGGCGATTGAAGGTTCAAATCGCGAACATTTTTGGAACATTGACAAGATTGAGGTGGGAATGCGTTTAGCATTAGAACAGATGTTAAACTGCCCCTATCAAGGATGTACTAAACAAATTTATCTTGCAAGTAAGTGTTTAGAATTAGTGGCGCTAAAACTTGCACAACTTAACGAAGAACAAAGATTAGAAAGTTCACAGCTGCTCAAACCTGACGACGTTGAACGAATTTACCATGCGAGAGATATTTTATTGTGTAATTTAGATCGTCCACCATCGCTACTTGAATTAGCACGACAAGTCGGCTTGAATGACTACAAACTCAAACTTGGTTTTCGGCAAGTATTTGGAACAACAGCTTTTGGATATTTGCATGAGGTTCGCATGGAGCGATCGCGTCAGCTACTTTTAGAAAATCGCATGAGTGTTAAAGAGATATCACAGGCAGTAGGATATGTCAATCAGAGTCGTTTTGCGGCGGCATTTCGCAAGCGATTTGGTGTCACCCCTAAGTCTTACGGTGTAAATCGAGGTCTGGATTAGGGATAATTAATTGTAGCTATCTCACGCAATAGCGATGTCATTTCTCACACTAAACCTACGTCCTACGATTGAGTTGACAGATGAACAGTTTGAACAAATCTGCCGCAGTAATCCAGAATTGCGACTTGAGCGTACTGCGAGTAGCGAATTAGTCATCATGTCACCAACTGGCAGTGAGACGGGAGGACGAAATTCCAGCATAACAGGTCAGCTTTGGGCATGGAACCATCAAAGTCGTCTTGGGAAAACATTTGATTCTTCAACAGGTTTCAAACTCCCAAATGGCGCGACTCGCTCTCCAGATGCAGCTTGGATTTTGCTAAAACGATGGGAGACTTTAACTGCGGCACAAAGACGCGGATTTGCACCGATTTGTCCTGACTTTGTTGTAGAGTTGCGTTCTTCAGGAGATGACAAAGGAACGATTCAAGCAAAGATGCACGAATATATAGCGAATGGCTTGCGTCTTGGTTGGTTGATTGATCCTGAAGCGCGTTTGGTAGAAATTTATCGCGCTGATCAGCCTGTAGAAACCATAGACAATCCTGTAACGCTTTCAGGAGAAGCAGTATTACCAGGCTTTGTCCTTGATTTGACAGAAATCTTTGCAGGTTAGTCGTTAAAAAAATCCGTTTGGGATTGAGTGCGATCGCCGGTTGTAGGATTAATGCGCCGCGTAGTGTTGTTATCTACCAGAAACGCGGCTGAGTCGTGTAAAGTTATTGCACACGATTTGGGTAACACTGAAATTTGCGGACAACCTCAAAAAGTCGTCGCGGTTGATCCTCATATGCTTGATTTGATCCTGTCGCTTGGTATCCAACCCGCAGGATTTGCCGAAGTTGAGGCGGCGATTGTTAGTTCGCCTAAGTTGGGCGAACAAATGACACAAATTAAATATTTAGGCGATCGCATTACCAGTAATCCAATTTATATGGGAACGCGCAATCAGCCATCTTTAGAAACTATTTTGCGGCTCAAACCCGATTTAATTTTAGGCGAGTTGGGCGATTTATCGTTGTACAATAACCTCAATAAAATTGCACCTACGCTATTTCCTTTCAAGAATTTTGACAATTATCAATGGCAGCAAACTTTACTCAAACTAGGTCAAGCGTTTGAGCGCGAACCACGGGCTAAACAAGTCATTGCTGAACACAATCAACGAATCGGTCAGGTCAAAGCTGAACTTGCTAATATTACTCAAAATTCAAAATTACTGCTTTTAGGAATGTCGAAACTTGGCACAACTGGAGTGTTAAACGATCAAACTTTTCCAGGGGCTTTGCTTGAGGATCTCTGTTTTGAGCTTGTTATCCCCAAGCAGGTAGGCACTGATACCTAGCGCAGACGTAACAATCTCGCTCGAAGTTCTGCCACAACTTGATGCCGATATGATCATCGTGACAACGTTTGACGAAATGTCGCAAGTAGAAAAGATTTGGCAACAAAATTTGATTTTGCGATCGCTCAAAGCAAGTCAAAATAATCAAGTATATTTTGTTGATTATCAATTGTGGGGGCGCATTCGCGGACCAATCGCTGCTGAATTGATGATCGAGCAGATTCAAACTTTACTACAAAGACCTTGAAAATTGTGTTGTATTTTAGTCTACGATTTAAGTATTGCTACTATTTCAAAGCACGAAGCTTTAACTTTTCTCGCAGCGATCGCCTGTGTCATAAATTTCCCTAAGTTGCTTTCCGGTGTCAAACTGTTGTTAATTAAATTACTTATTTCTCTCCATTCTTCATGCACGTTATTAGCAATAAAAAACTACGGGAATTTTTTGATATTCATCCAGATGCTGAGATTCCCCTTGATGACTGGTACAGAATTGCTAATGTAGCACAGTGAAAATATCTAGTTGAAGTCCGGCAATTTTTGCCAAATGCAGACTCAGTAGAAAATTTTACATTTTTTAACATTAAAGGTAATGACTATCGACTCATTGTCAGTATTGATTATCAAAGACAAATAAATTAGTCAAATACAGCGGATTGCAAGTTTATGAGGTACGGTAACAGCAGTTTTTAAAAGTGAGATTCTGTTCAAATCATCAATTAGATAACTGAGAATCGAGTCGGTCGAGTAGTGCAAGTCCTGCTGATATACTTCCCTTGGTTGCCATAGCTCGAAATCTCGTCTCGGCATCAAATTCAGCTAGCGCGATTGTCGAGAGTTCTTCAATCAGCTTGTTAACACTCATATTTCTTCTTTTTGCCAATTCTTTCAATCGCTCGTGTTTGTCGTCGGGTAAGCGAATTGTTAAAGTAGCCATGTGCTGTCTCCTTAATTAAAGTTAATCATCTCGTCTGGTTTGAGAATCAACAATTCGGGAAAAGAAAGTTCTGCTTGCTTAAAGTCCTTAGTATTATGAGTAACAATAATCCTGGCATTGCCAGCGATGGCTAGCTCAATCAAGTGATTATCTGCTTCATCAATCAAATTTGGTCGCCACAAGTAGTAAATACGCATCCACTCACAGACACTCATAAATGAAGCCAAAAGCGTTTCTATCTCCTCAATTGATAGCGAATGAGTAAGTCAATTTGTTCTCGATGGCGATCGCTTTCCAAGGGTAGTTCATTACTCCACCAATTCTCGTCGGGGAAAATTATGACTTCTGTGGCGATCTGAGCCGGAGTAACCACCTTTTTTGACGCTATTTTTTAATCCTATCTCAAATTTTCTGATGAGTAGTGGGGAATAGAGAGTCGTGTTGTTAGCTCAAGTGATAGCTGATGTTAATAGCGTACCTCTATGTCTGAAAATCAAAACAGTGTTGTTATGGAAGATAATTAATGAGAATATATTTTATTAAGTGCAGCAACACTTCAGGGCGATCAAGTCATGCCTCTCATTCTCTCAGATCGAGATTTAAAAACTTCTTATCCAACCAGCTATGAGCTGAGTGTGAAGTGTTCTCAGTATATTAGTTCGGCTTATAAACGATCAATAAATCTTGGTCACGGGTTGCATTTACTCGTGCGCAACTATCAACTTGAAGAACCTTTACTCGAAGAGATTGCCTACGCCTACTCAGCAGTTGAACTTGAATTTGGATTCAATTTGGTTGGTAAGCCGCATCAGCAAACGAGTCGTTTCAGCTATCCAGGTAGTTTTTTACAGTTTGAGCAAACCAATTCTCGGACAGTTATGGGAGAATGGCTACCAGGACAAATTCTCAAGATAGACCTACATCTAACTGCGCCGAAAGATAGTCAAACACTCAGTTCAATGCAGATGGAATTGCTTCCACTAGAGTTGAGACAGCAACTCGAAAATCCAGACGATGGATTTTATACCGATTTGGGTATCGTCACTCCGGAAGTTCACCTGGTATTACAGCAAATTCTCAATTGTCCGTATCACGGAGAAATTGAGCAAATTTATTTACAAGCCAAAGCATTAGAACTGATTGCTATACAGTCAGCCCATGTATTGAAGCATAGCGATCGCAACCAAGCTGTTAAGTTAAAATCTTCTGATGTTGATCGCCTTTACCATGCTAGAGATGTATTGCTAAATAATGTTGAGAATCCACCTTCATTGATTGATTTAGCGCGATTGGTTGGAATGAACGATTGTACATTCAAACGCGGATTTCGGCAGGTATTTGGCACAACTGCATTTGGTTATCTCCGAAAACACCGGATGATTCAAGCACGGCAATTTTTATTAGAAAATAAAATGAGTATTGCCGAAGTAGCGTGTGCAGTTGGTTATTCGCATCCTGGCTATTTTGCTGCTGCATTTCGTCGTGAGTTCGGAATCAATCCTAGTTCCTTGCGGCGTGATGTTCCGGCTTGTGACTAGAAATGTTCCTTGCTTAGAAGATGCGATCGCGCTCCATTGCAGATAATGATATTAGAAGTCGTCAAGACAGATTCAATGACTAGTGTTGTCCTCAATCTAGAACCAATTGCACATTTAAGTGATGAGCAATTTTATCAACTGTGTGTTGCCAATCAGGATTTAAGCTTGGAAATGAGTGCCGCAGGAGAATTAATTATTGCGCCGCCAGTTGGAGGAGAAAGTGGAAATCGAGAAGCCGACTTGATTACAGATTTGAATAATTGGAATCGTCAAACAAAATTAGGCAAAGTTTTTAGTTCATCAACGATTTTCATTCTGCCCAACGGTGCTAAAACGTTCTCCTGATGCAGCTTGGGTAAAATTAGAACGATGGGAAGCTTCAACCCTTGAACAACGCAAAAAATGTCCGCCACTTGTCCCCGATTTTGCAATCGAACTGCGAAAAGTGCGTTGCGGAGGACACTGCGGTGGGCGGCTTCACCGACAGACGCGCAAGTGTCCGTAGGGGTTCCCCCCGTTGTAGCACCTTTTCAAGAGAGCGTTCCGAGACAGATCGACTGCAACCGATTCAAGCGAAAATGCAAGAGTACATTGAAAATGGTCTGCGTTTAGGCTGGCTAATTAATCCTCAAGCTCAGCAAGTAGAAATCTTATCGTTCCCAAGCTGTGGAAGTCGTTCAAATACCTACAATTCTTTCGGGAGACGATGTCTTACCTGGTTTTGATTTGCCAGTGTAGCTAGGCGATCGCTTTTGCCACTACAGTTAGTGCAATGCTTGAGTTAGGTTTAGCGATCGCCTACATCTTACGAAAGAACTTGGGTTATCAATAACCTTTGCTACGCGCCTGCTGACCTTCATTTTGAGAAAGATTCTTTAATAGCTGCTAACTTAGTTAGAAAGATTCCCTTTAAGTGCGTGCAACTAAAGATGACTGGTGTCTTATCAACCAAAGATATGGATGAATTGTTTGAAGAGACAGCTATCGAAAGTAATCAGCCTCATCCATCTGAAAATGATATCATTTTGAACTATTCTAAATCCATTGGTAAAGGATACTGGCAGCGAACTTTTCTACCGGATGGCATTTCTATAGATATTGAAAATAATGAATTCCTAAACCATATTATCTTGGAGTCACCAGACGGCGAGGGATGGCCGGAAATAGGGTTTCGTTTATCGGGAAACCGTAAATTATATACAGGTGAGGTGATGCAAGGTGGTCAAAACTTCTTGTGCTTGTCGGATGTCGGACGCGGAGGTAGAACAGAGTGGGCTGGTAATCAACGCCACCTGAAAGTTGACATCAACCTCACGCCTGAAATGTGGGCAATGATGATTAGTCAACACTCACAATACTTATCTTTGCATCAGCAACTTCCTCTTTTTGGGGCTAAAAATGCACCGTACTACGAATTGCGAACCACTACACCTGTAATGCAGTCGGTGTTATACCAAATTCTGAATTGTCCTTACCGAGATTTTATCCGAGAGATTTATTTGCAAAGTAAGACACTGGAAATAGTGGCACTGTGGCTAGCGCAAGAACTCAATTATCGTCAGGTAAAGCTGTCTACGGTCAAACTTTCCCCAGATGATGTAGAACGCATCTATTATGCCAGAGATATTCTCATTACCAACTTGCTTCATCCGCCAACATTGCTAGAACTAGCACGTCAAGTTGCTGTTAATGAACGGAAACTGAAGCAAGGTTTTCGTCAGATATTTGGAACTACAGTTTTTGGCTACCTGCATAATTATCGCATGGAACAAGCTAAACAAATGTTGGCAGAACAAAAATTGACTGTTGCCCAAGTTGCCCATGCTGTGGGCTATTCTCACTTGAGTCACTTTGCTGCTGCCTTTAGAAAAAAATTTGGGGTAAATCCCAGTGCTTACCGATCAAAATAGTCCTTCTTAGGTATACCATCTACCCATTAATTCATGAGTGAGGAACTGTCAAGAGCAGATAACGATAGTCCGTGGAAAGAAATTCTAGAAGCCTACTTTCCCCAAGCGATGCAATTTTTCTTTCCTCAAACCGCCGCCTTAATTAATTGGCAACGTCCCCACGCATTTCTGGACAAGGAATTTCAACAAATCGCTCGCGATGCTGAACTTGGGAGACGATATGCCGATAAATTAGTCAAAGTTTGGCACATTCAAGGACAAGAACTTTGGCTCTTAATTCATGTGGAAATTCAAGCCAAAGCCGAAGACACATTTGCACAAAGAATGTTTTCTTACAACTTGCGAATTTTTGATAGATTTGCTCAAGGAGCCATTAGTTTAGCAATTTTGTGTGATGCTGATTCGACATGGCGACCAAATCAATACAACTATAGTTACCCTGATACTAGACTTAACTTTGAATTTGGCATCGTCAAGCTGTTAGATTATCAAAATCGGTGGACAGAATTAGAAGCCAGCAATAATCCTTTTGCAACTGTAGTCATGGCGCATTTGAAGATGCAGCAAACAAGTAAAAGGCTCAAAGACCGGAAAACTTGGAAATTTAGCTTGATTCGCCGTTTATATGAACTAGGATTGCCAGAAACAGATATACGTAACCTGTATCGATTTATCGATTGGGTTATGATTTTACCAAAAGGCTTGGAAGCAGAGTTTTGGCAAGAGTTTAAGCAGTTTGAGCAGGAGCGGACTATGAGCTACATTACCACAGGCGAGCGCATTGGTTACGAGCGGGGAAAGGAAGAAGGAAAACAGGAAGGTGAGCAAACTTTGGTGCTACGGCAACTACAAAGACGGGTGGGAGAATTACCACAAGAGGTTAGGGGGCAGATTCAAACTCTTTCTGTAGAGCAATTAGAAGCCTTGGGTGAAGCTTTATTAGATTTTACCGCTATTGAAGATTTACTGAACTGGTTGGGGAACATCCCTTAGCTTAGCCAATTTTGTGATTTAGCAGGAGTGGACTATGAGTTTACTATATAAAAAATAGTCCTTCTAGGGATAAACAAAGTCCGTAAAGGGATAGACTCAGTACCTACAAAACCATAAAGATATTTGCAAGATAGTTGAAAACTATTCTTAACTAGCAGGTGAAAACTTTATTTGTCATTTGCTTGCTGATGTCATGTAACTGTGGTTTGAGTGTGAGTACTGTGAATCGACTTTATGCCATTTGCTTAACAGGTATTGTATCTGCGTTGATTGTGCAATCTGCGTCTGCTGAGGTGGTTCAGCCGAAATCAAGCGTTTCGCAAAATATTACGCGCAGAGAATTACGTGAACGTCTTGTGAATCAAGCTGAATTGCTTTCTCAAGTACCTAATTCTCCGACACTGGTGGAAGTGACAGGAGTGGAAGCTACTCCTACAGATAAAGGTGTGGAGGTAATTTTACAAACAACTCAAGGACAACAGTTACAAATCACCAATCGTAGTGCCGATAATAACTTTATCGCTGATATTCCCAATGCTCAACTGCGTTTACCTAGTGGCGATGGGTTCATATTCCGTTCCGAAAACCCAATTGAGGGAATTACTGAAATAACGGTAACAAACTTGGATGAAAGTACTATCCGAGTGACAGTGATAGGTGAGGCGGGATTACCTACTGTGACGTTATTTGACAGTGATGAAGGTCTGATTTTTGGCTTCACACCAGTTGTATCTTCTGCCCAGACTCCACAATTACCCGCAGAACCGGAAGGTGAAACTCAAACAGAACAACCATCAACTCCAGACCAGCCGATTGAATTGGTGGTAACTGGTCAGCAAGATGGATACAGTGTACCCAATGCCACAACTGCTACCAGGATGGATACACCCCTGCGTGATATTCCCCAATCAATTCAAGTGGTTCCCCAACAGGTGTTAGAAGACCAACAGGTGATTCGCGCCTCCGAAGCATTGCGTAACGTCAGTGGTGTGCAGAGGGGAAATACATTAGGTGGTATCATTGAGGTATTTAGCATTCGCGGTTTTCAACAATTCGGTGGGACTCTCCGCAATGGCTTTAGAAACCGTTTTTCTGTTGCAGAAACGGCAAATTTGGAACGGATAGAAGTTCTCAAGGGACCGGCTTCTGTACTCTACGGAAATTTAGATCCTGGTGGTGTGATTAACTACGTTACAAAGCAACCGCTTTCAGAGCATTTTTATGCTGCGGGATTGCAAGTTGGAAGTTTTGGTTTAGTGCGACCAACCCTTGATTTCTCAGGTCCCTTAAATCCAGAGCGAACGTTGCTCTATCGGTTGAATACAGCTTATGAGAGAGGCGGAAATTTTCGGAACTTTGATACGGAAGTTGAACGATTTTTTATCTCGCCTGTAGTTACCTGGAAAATTAGCGATCGCACTGACTTAATTCTTGAATTAGAATACGTAAATGGTCAGCGTCCTTTTGATCGGGGACTAGTCGCTCTTGGGACGGGAATTGCTGATATTCCCTTTGATAGGATTTTGGGCGAACCCGATGATTTCATGGAAGCTACAAGTTTTTCAACGGGATACCGATTAGAACATCGTTTCAATGACGACTGGACAATTCGCAATCAGTTTCGATACTCTTTCTCTAATAATATAAATAGTCGGATTGAGCCGGGCAGACTGAATGAAGCCACTGGAGAACTAAATCGAGAGTTTGCTGAGGCAGAAACCACAGAACGAAATTATGAATTGCAAACCAATTTAGTGGGAAATTTTGCCACAGGATCAATCCAGCACACTCTGCTATTTGGCGTTGATTTATCTTGGGTAAATGAAGGAGGAGAATCTCGTTTTGAACCCGCTCCTAGCATTAATATCTTTAATCCTGTTCATGGAATCGCTCCCCGACCTGGTAGAGATGAATTTTCAGATGTATTTCCTTTGGAGTCTCAAACAAATACTCTTGGCTTTTTTCTGCAAGATCAAATTACCCTAGCTGAAAACTTAAAACTGTTGATAGGTGGACGCTTTGACAATATCGATCAAAGCTCTCCTTCTGATGAACGGCAAGATCAAGCCTTTAGTCCGCGAGTGGGTATCGTCTATCAACCGATTGAGCCAATTTCTCTATATACCAGTTTCAGTAGATCATTTCAACCTAACTTTGGAAATCGTGCAGATGGTTCGCTCCTTGAACCAGTGCGCGGTACGCAGTATGAAGTGGGAGTTAGAGGTGAGTTTCTTAACGGTAGCTTGATTACAAACTTGGCTGCTTATGAAATTACCAGGAGTAATCTTGCAGTCACTGATCCTGATAATCCAAATTTCTCCATTCCATCAGGAGAGCAAAGAAGCCGGGGTGTGGAGTTAGATGTTACAGGACAAATTCTTCCAGGATGGAATATTATTGCGTCCTACGCTTACACCGATGCCAGAGTTACCAAAGATGACAATCTACAGCCAGGTAATTTACTTGATGGTGTGCCGTTTAATTCAGCCAGTTTGTGGTCAACTTATGAGATTCAAACAGGTAATTTCCAAGGCTTAGGATTTGGTTTGGGTCTATTCTATGTTGGTGAACGCCAAGGTGATTTGAATAACTCTTTTCAAGTGCCTAGCTATGTACGTACTGATGCCAGTATATTTTATCGACGAAATAACTGGCGGGCTGGCATTAATATTAATAACCTTTTCAATGTTGATTATATCGAAGGTACTGGTCAGCGTCGGAATCGCATTGATCCTGGTGCGCCGTTCACGGTGAGAGGAACACTGTCAGTGGAGTTTTAGATTGACCTCACCCCGATCAAGCTATGCTTTACAGCAACCGCCAAGGCGTTTAGTACATGAGAAAATCCCAAAACGATTCAATTTTAACTTTTAACTTTCCCTCTCCTTACTAAGGAGAGGGGTTAGGGGTGAGGTTTTTATATGTATCTCATGCACCTAGTAAACGCTACACTTTCTCAATACTCCAAAAATCAATTTATATCAGTTAAATAAATGAAGTATTGGTTCAGACATCTTAAACTATTGCTAATTTCAATATGTTCACTAATTTTAGTAGTCGCCTGCAATAGTAGTACACCTCAACTAAATACCAATCAAACACTCACAAGCAGACCTTCAGATTGTCGGGTAATTAATCATGACGGGGGAGAAACAGAAATTTGCGGACAACCCGAAAAAATTGTGGCATTTGGTCCACCCATATTAGATATTTTGTTATCTTTAGGAGTGCAAGCCGCAGGTTATTCGGAAGTGGATTTACTCAACAAAAAAGTATTTGATAATCCTAGTGAGCAGATTCCTTATCTAGGGCATTTAGTAACAAATCGACCTGTAAATTTAGGCGATCGCAATAATCCCTCGCTAGAAACATTTGTGCAACTTCAACCTGATTTAATTATAGGTGAAGCGTATCATATCAAGGAAAAATACAAATTATTCTCCAGCATTGCACCAACAGCATTTTTTGTAAATGAAGGAGAATCAGATTGGAAAACCACTATTAAGGCAATTGCACCAGCACTAAACCAAGAAGAACAAGCACAACAAGTAATTGCATCCCATAATCAACTTATAGAAACTGCTAAACAACAATTAGCACCAGTGATATCAGGACAAACTATTATTGTTCTAGGCTGGTCAAGTGTTACCAAGCAATCATTTATTTTTCCGGACACTTTTATTACCAGGTTGTTAGAAGATTTAGGCTTTAAAACTATTTTAGGAGCAGCCAACAGACCTAGAACATCAATTGAAGCTATAGCAAACCTGAAAACCGATCACATTTTACTTTTGCCGGCTGGTGATAACACCATTGATAATGCGAAACAGGAGTGGCAAAACAATCCTATTCTGAGTTTAATTCCCGCTGTTCAAGCTGGAAACATTCATTTTATGGATTATCAACTCAGTCGTATTCGCGGACCAATTTCAGCTGAAATATTTATCAATCAAATTCTTCAACTGTTGCAAACTTAAAATATACCTACTGTTTTCTGTATTAGAAGTAATCATGAATATCTCAACCCAAAAGACTCACAACAATTGCCGTTTTTGTTCCGAGATTTCTCAAGCTAACGGTGAAGATCCCATTGGTTCAGCGAACAACGCCGAACAATACTTCATTATTGAAGCGGCACAACCTTGGTCAGATAACATTTGGATGGAACCTAACTCCATACCACAGGGTGTATTAGACCCATTAAAATTTATTTGGGAAAATGGTGGGGCAATTCGACCACTAGCGATCGCACCAGATAAAGAATACTCCCATCCAGATTATACTCGTGTATTCTACTATCGCCGACCAGCTAAATTTTTTGCTCAATTTGAGAAACATGAATTTATCGTACCTCATGCTTTACTGGGTTCTTTGGCATTAGCTTTACTCAAAAATCCCGAAGAATTACCAAACTTTGAGCAATATCGTCAACAAACAAACCACATTCGAGAAATACTTGTTTGCAACCACGGGAATGTGGATGTGGCTTGTAGTAGATTTGGTTATCCAATTTATCAAAAATTGCGTTCTGAATACGCTACTGCAAATAATAATTTGCGTTTTTGGCGATGTAGTCATTTTGGTGGACACGAGTTTGCACCTACTTTAGTTGATTTACCCCAAGGACAATATTGGGGTCATTTAAAGCCAGAAATTTTAGATTTATTAATCCTACGTAATGGTTCAGTCAAAGAACTGTATTCCTACTATCGAGGTAGGGCTAGTTTATCCTTTTTTGAACAAATTGCCGAACGAGAAATTTGGATGCAGGAAGGTTGGAAATGGCTGGAATATCACAAAGCAGGTCAAGTTTTAGCAAGTGATGAAATTAATCAGGAATGGGCTGATGTTCGCATTGATTACACCACAGCCGATGGAAATATCAGCAGTGCATATCAAGCCAGGGTGGAGGTGAAAGGCTCAGTTATGACAGCCTGGAAATCAGGAGCAAACCCAACTTTAGAGGAAGTCAAGCAGTATCACGTCACTAGTCTAGTGAAATTGACATGATCAAAATTGGACACGCGCAGCTTTTCTAACTTCTGCAACATCTAATTCTAGTGCTTGTGCTACCTGTTCTAAAGTCAACCCCAACTTCAATAACCGAGGTACTGCTTCAAGTTTACCTTCGAGTTTACCCTCAACACGCCCCTTACGCTCTCCATCTTCCAAGCCTTCTTGGTAAACCCTGGTTTGTTTCAAATCGCCTAATCCTAACATTGCTTGAATCTCCGCTTGACTTTTGTGAGGAAACTTATAAACAATGATTGTCTCTATTAATTCTACTAATTTTCTCCTGACCTGTTCATCAGGAACTTGTTTACTTCTATCAATTAAACTCCGCGCTTTTGCACTGGCTTGTTCTGGTGGTTCCACTACTAATGTGAGAGTTCCTAAACCAATTGATTGATTAGCAAAATTCCTCAACTCATCTAGGTAAATGACTTGCACTCGTTGACTTTCAAAAAACTCCCAATAGCGTATCGGGATACCAGGATCGAGGCGGCGACTCATCCAAATCACAGTTCCTCGCCAATCGTTGCGTATTTCTGTCTTATCCAGATACATAAAAATTTCCGTGAGGAGGCGGGAATAAAGTCCGGTATCTGGTTGAAACTGAAATTCAGTGAAATGAATGGGACGTTCTAAATCTGGTTGTTTGGGTAAAAATGCCCCGTCAATCCGAAAATTTGTTTGCTTGACTTCTACTGACAAAAATTCATAGGCTTGTGCTTCCAATGGCGATTGACCGAGTAATTCAAAGAAAACGCCAGGAAATGTTTTGAACAGTCGATAGAGAATTGAATCAGTTTTCACACACTAATACTCAAAAAACGGGTAGGAGAGTTACCACAAGAGCCTCAGGGGCGAATTCAAACTCTTTCTCTAAAACAGTTAGAGGCACTAGGTGAAGCTTTATTAGATTTTACAGCCATTGAGAATTTACTGAATTGGTTGGAAGTAAATCAAACAGTGTAGCAAGTTCCTTACAAGGGCGATCGCACTAAACTTAGAACTAAAGCTAACTAAAAACTAACAGACAGATTCAATGAATAATGTTGTTCTCAATCTAGAACCAATGGCACATTTAAGTGATGAGCAATTTTATCAACTGTGTGTTGCCAATCAGGATTTAAGCTTGGAAATGAGTGCCGCAGGAGAATTAATTATTGTGCCACCTGTGGGAGGTGAAAGTGGAAATCGAGAAGCCGACTTGATTACAGATTTGAATAATTGGAATCGTCAAACAAAACTAGGCAAAGTTTTTAGTTCATCAACGATTTTCATTCTGCCCAACGGTGCTAAAACGTTCTCCTGATGCAGCTTGGGTAAAATTAGAACGATGGGAAGCTTCAACCCTTGAACAACGCAAAAAATGTCCGCCACTTGTCCCCGATTTTGCAATCGAACTGCGAAAAGTGCGTTGCGGAGGACACTGCGGTGGGCGGCTTCACCGACAGACGCGCAAGTGTCCGTAGGGGTTCCCCCCGTTGTAGCACCTTTTCAAGAGAGCGTTCCGAGACAGATCGGCTGCAACCGATTCAAGCGAAAATGCAGGAATACATTGAAAATGGTCTGCGTTTAGGCTGGCTAATTAATCCTCAAGCTCAGCAAGTAGAAATCTATCGTTCCCAAGCTGTAGAAGTCGTTCAAATGCCAACGATTCTTTCTGGTGAAGATATCTTACCTGGTTTTGAGTTGCCAGTGTAGCTAGTTGGGGGTATGGGAGCAAGAGAGAGTAAATAGTAAAATTGTTCCGGCTTGTGACTAAAAAATTCCGTCGCGTAGCAGACGCGATCGCCCAAATAACTTTATAGTTTGCTTTAGCTTTCTTGCAAAGAGTTTGCAACGAGCATCACAGGGTAAGTGATATTGAGCGTGGGCATTGAGTGACATGAGGCAACGATTGATTGGGTTGATGCTATTAGGGACAGTGTGGGCGATCGCGATTCCATCTGTAACAGCACAAGAGGAAATACCGAGTAAAACGCTTGCAGAATGGATTGCGACAACAAGGAAATCACAAAATTCTGACATCGCGCAAAATGTTGCTGTACAAGTCACTGGCGTAAGTGTCTTTGATACAGACACAGGGCTAGAAATTGTTTTAGAAACCACAGGGGAATTGTCGCAACCTATAACGTCTGTTGTTGGTAATACTTTAATTGCAGATATTCCAAATGCAGTTCTGAATCTACCAGAACCACAAGAACCTCAATTTGTCAATCCATCAGCAGAAATTGCATCGCTATCGGTAACAAATTTGCCGAATAATCAAATTCGAGTTGCCATTGAAGGAGTCAATGCACCACCGACGGCACAAGTCAGTGCATCTGCTCAAGAATTGATATTAACTGTGACTTCCAGTGCCGCAGCAGATGTCACTGAAGATGATGAAGCAATTCAGATTGTCGTCACAGCAACACGCACAGAAGAAGCCGTAGAGGATGTACCGCGTTCGGTTACAGTGGTAGAGCGCGAACAAATCGAGCAACAAGTCACTGTTTCGCAGTCAAGAAACCTGCAAGATATTCTGGGTAATCTCGTTCCTGGGTTAGCACCGACAACGCAAAGTAACAACAATACAAATCAAACCCTTCGAGGCAGACAAGTTCAGGTTCTCATTGATGGCGTACCGCTGCGTTCAAACTTAACAAACCAACCGCGAGATTTTAGAAGTATCGATCCCGATTCGATTGAACGTGTTGAAATTGTACGCGGACCAAGTGCAACTTATGGTGATGGTGGTACTGGAGGTGTAATTAATATTATTACCCGCCGACCTCCAGAAGGAGAAATCTTAAGCACTGTCGAAGTTGGTGTCAATGCTGCTGCGGGTGGAGGCGATTCATTTTTACTAGGTGACAGTTTTGGTAACTTCTTTAAATACGGGCTTGCGGGTAATGAAGGCATTGTCGATTTTGTATTTGACTTCTCGCGTTCGTACACTGGTGGATTTTTTGATGCACGAGGCGATCGCATTCCGCAATTTGCCCAAGATTCGGATGCAGAAACGTTAAGTGTACTGGGTAAAATCGGCTTGAATTTCACCGAAGATCAACGCTTGCAGTTTAGTGCTAGCTACTTTGAAGCTAACGAAAACTTTCGCATTATTAGCGATCCTATTATCGAAGATATTCCAGGAATTCAGTATGCCCGCGCGCTGGAAGTTCCAGGAATTGAAGTTATTGGCGGTAATGAAGCAGGGAATCACACGAGTGTTTTTAACGTCAGCTATACGCACGCAAATCTTTTAGGTAGTCGCGTCCAAGCACAAGCATTTTACCGCAATGGTCCTGCATCATTTACACCTGAAGACTTTAGACCGTTTGATTTTGTCGATCCTGGAATTTTTCAAAGTACGATTGAACGCGAGTTATTTGGCGGTAGACTCCAGGTAGAAACACCTTTTTCCTCAACATTGAGCGTGTTATGGGGTGCAGATTACCTCGATGAAGATATCTCGCAGGTAATTACGTTCTTCGATCCTGAAGTGTATGATGCGACAAACCGTCGAGTCTTTCAAGCAATTGGTACGCGAAGCTATATGCCACCGCATAATTTTACCAACCTTGGCTTATTTGCTCAAGCACAGTGGAATTTGACTGACGCTTTGCGTCTTAGTGGTGGAATACGTTACGAACGCTTTGCCTTAAGTGTGGATGATTACACAACGGTTGGGTTTGGGTTGACTCCAGATCGGGCGATCGCTGGTGGAGATGTTAGCTTTGATGACGTTTTGTTTAACATTGGCGCAACGTATAATTTAACTGAAAATCTCAGCGTGTTTGCCAGCTTTGCACAAGGCTTTTCCGCGCCAACTTTTGGCACAATTTTGCGCGATCCACCCGAAGATTTCACCTCAGTTACGGATGATTTTGATGTCATTAGTCCGCAACTGGTAAATAGTTATGAAATTGGAGTGCGGGGAAATTGGGCGAATATCCAAGCTTCACTTGCGGGTTTCTACAACGAGTCAGAACTCGGGATCGGATTTGAAGAATCTCCCTTAGGTACTCGCATTGCGCGTCAACCGCAACGGTTTATCGGGTTAGAAGGAACTGTAGATTGGCAACCTATCAATAATTTGGCGTTAGGTGGAAGTGTAACGTTACTTCGAGGTGAATTTGAAAATGAAGATGGCGATTACTTAGCGATTGATGGATTTACGGTTTTTCCACCGAAGTTAACGGCTTACGTACAACACGAAACTGATTTTGGCTGGCGGAATCGTTTGCAATTACTTTATGTTGGCGATCGCAGTGCGGCTTTTGATGATGGTGTCGATCCGGTTCCCGTGACAGGTTACACAACACTTGACTTGATTAGCAGTATCCCACTACTTGGAGGTAGACTATCATTTAGCGTTGAAAATCTCCTCAATCGACAATACGCACCTTTCTTGAATCAGGTTGATGGTGGATATTTTGAACCTGGAAACGTTGCTGCACGAGGTCGTACGATTAGTGTTAACTATTCGATTGATTGGTGACATTTGGGTAATGGGTAATGGGTAATAGGTAATGGGTAATGGGTAATAGGTAATGGGTAATGGGTAATGGGTAATAGGTAATGGGTAATTCTAGATGAATATTACTTCCAATTACTAGTTACCAACTTTTCAGTTACGTTTGTTTTCGCAATACTTGTTTATGATTCGTTCCTTTTGTGCTGATGCGTCGCGTCATGCGGGAGAAGATCCTATTGGTTGGGCGAGTTTTGATGAAACCTTGATCCTAATTGAGTGTCCGCCGCCTTGGAGTGCGAATAAGTTTGAGTCTAAAGCCGCGCCAGCAAGTCTAATTTCTTTGGTAGATCAATTTGATGAAGTTGAAGCATCGCTGAGGGTGTTATTGATTTACGGTGAAGCGCTGCAACAGCATACGCGCTTAATTATCTTTCGCCAAAAATCAGAACTGTCAAATGGTTATTGCAAACAAGAAGCGCAATTTTCAGATATTGATGCTGCGGTACAGAATTTACCCAACTATTTAGCCGATTCTACGCTGGGTGCTGATGCGACACCAACGCGAGATATTTTAGTTTGCACGCATGGTAGTCACGATCGCTGCTGTGGAAAGTATGGCTATCCGTTTTATCGGCAAGCTGCGGCAATTGTACACGATTTGGGTTTAGCAAATGTCCGCGTTTGGCAATCAAGTCACTTTGGCGGACATCGATTCGCGCCTACAATCCTTGATTTTCCCGATGGGCGGTGTTACGGAAGACTCACACCAGAAACTTTTATCTCAATTCTGACTCGTCAGGGTGATATTCAAGCGTTGAAAAATGTCTATCGCGGTTGGGGAATTCTTGCGGGTTCTGAGTACCCCATCGCCGCCCAAGTTATGGAACGCGAATTGATGTTACAACACGGTTGGGACTGGTTTAATTACAAAGTTGCTTATCGTATTGTGGAAGAAAGTGCCGATCGCGTTTTTAGTCGTGTTGAATTGACTGTAGCTCAGCCGAATGGTTCATTGCATTGCTATCAAGCTGATGTTGTTGAAGATGAAAGTCGCGTACTTCACATAATTGGTGATTGTCATGGTGAAGTTGAAAAGTTACCGCATCGCGTTGTCAAAAATTTAGTAGAGGTTTGAGTGTTGGGAGCGATCGCACATCATCGCAGACTGAAAATCATTGTATTAAGTGTTCTGACTTGCTTGTTAGTAACCGCTTGCGGAACGATTCGACACATCAATTCTCCTAATGTCTCTGTTGCATCAAACTGCCAAATTGTCAAGCATGATGTTGGTGAAACTCAAATTTGCGGTCAACCGGAAACGATTGCGGCGCTGAGTCCGCCACTCCTCGATATTTTATTGTCATTGGGAATACAACCTGCTGCGTATGCGGAAGTCAATCCCTTAAGTGATCGCGTCTTTAGTCGCCCCAGCGAACAAATTCCGTATTTAGGTAAGCGTGTCACAAGTCAACCTGTTAATTTAGGCGATCGCCAAAATCCCTCAATCGAAACACTGCTGCAATTAAAACCTAACTTGATTTTGGGTGAAAATTACCTTGAAATTAATTACAAATTATATTCTAAAATCGCTCCAACACTACTATATGAAGTACAAGGAGATCGCTGGCAACAAGTTATTTTGCAAATTGGTCAAGCTTTAGGACGCGAGGCGCAAGCACAGCAAACTCTGATCAATCATAACCAGCGACTTGCTCAAATCAAAGCACAATTAGCACCTGTCATTGCACAACAGAAAATTCTTGTTTTAGGCTTTGCTAACGAAATTTCGAGTTCGTTCTTATTTGATCGCAATGATTTTGTCTGTGGCTTACTCGCAGATTTAGGTTTTCAAGTTGTCAATCCTGAAGAAGAACGCAGTAGCGGTATCTTTTCAGTGGAAGTATTACCGCAAATTGATACCGATGTAATTTTAGTGTTGCCTTCAGGAGAAAATACAGTAGAAAATGCTAAACGCCAGTGGAGTCAAAATTCAATTTTGCGATCGCTGCCCGCAGTTCAAAATCAAAAAGTTTATTTCATCGACTATCAACTTACCCGTATTCGCGGACCAATTGCTGCTGAAGTCTTGATTAATCGAATACAAGAACTATTACAAGCAGATAAAATAAAAACAAATCCATAATAGGTAGTCTTGATGGCACCGGCTGGAGCAAACCAAAGCGCTACAACTGGTGGTAACTGGGGAAGCGTTGTCCGACGATTTTCAGCTAGAAGACAAACTAGTAGAGAAATAGGTCAACGTGCGTTGCGTGAAAGTCTAGAAATTAGTGGTTTTATCCAACAGCAAATGTTGATGGCGTCGAATTTTGGTTTGTGTGCAACTGTAAATGGGCAATTCATTGTTAAAGCACCAGATTGGGTTTATATTGAACGAGTTAATCAAGAGTTAGGCGATTGCGCTACGCGATCGCAAGCGCTATACACCAAATCTAGAAAACGACGTTCCCCAAGTCGCGATCAAATTTTTATCTGACACTGATGAGCAAGAATATACGGTAAAGCGAACTTATCCACCAGGAAAATGGTTTTTTCCGAGCAAATTTTGCAGATTCTGGTTGATGTGATTTTTGACTTTAGTGATGATTTATTAGAATTGTATCAACTCGAAAATGGACGTTATGGGTTAAAGCAACCGGATGAAAACGGTCGTGATTGGATTGACTCAATAAATTTATTTCTAGGAACTTGACAAGGTAGAAAAGAAGCGCGAACGGGTTATTGGTTGCGGTGGTGGGATGACGGAGGAAATGCGTTACCTTGGGCAGTAGAACTGATTGAAATTGAACGCTAGCAAAAAGAACGATTGATTGCTTTTTTGCAATTTCAGGGCATTGATCCGAATAATTTGCCCATAGACTAAACTATCGCTTCTCTGCTTATCTTATTGATAGTGCTTACGTTATGCTTTTAAGCAAAAACTTGACTTTTCTTGATAAATAAGAATAATTGCATTTAGCTAAAAATAAATTTGTTTGTTATTGCAGACACGAAAGGAGCCGTCTGTGGCAATTACCCTCTTAGAAAGGGAATACGCGGATTTGTGGTATAACAATCACATTCTAGAATTAGAGCCTTTTGAAACTGTAGAAAAATGCCCTGAGCAATTGGGTAGTGGTTATCAACGATGGATCTTACTGAATGGGATTGATTTATTAATTCACGACTACGAATTTTGTGATGATGTTGTCATAAAGTTAGAGGAAACTTCTGGCTGTATTGAATTTGGATTTCAAGTGTTGGGTCATCACCAATACCCCGATTGTGCGCAGCACAGCGCTGGAAGCTATCGCATCCGTAGCAGCGGTCAAAACTTTGTAGAATGGGGTGTCATGCAAAATGCGATCGCTCAAAAGTCGGCGGGGAAAATTCTCCAAATAGACATTCATCTCGATTCGCCTGAACTCCTACACTGCTTTTGTACATCTGGATCGTCTCTACCTTTAGCTGTTCAGCAGCTAATTGCAGGCAACGAGCAACCTTATGCTCATATCGGTAATATCACACCAGCGATGAAGTTGGTGCTAGAGCAGATTCTTAACTGCCCTTATCAAGGTGCAACAAAGCAAATGTATCTTGGGGCAAAGTGTTTAGAACTGATCGCAATGAAGATTGCCCAGCTGGGAGAAGTTAATCATAAGACTTACCCACGATTAAGCCGCAGCGAAATAGACCAAATTCGGCAAGCAAAAGACATTATCTGTCAAAATCTGTGCGATCCGCCTTCATTACTCTCGCTAGCACGGCAAGTTGGTTTAAATGACTGCACTTTAAAACGTGGATTTCGTCAAATCTTTGGTACAAGCGTTTTTGGTTACTTACACGATCGCCGGATGGAGTACGCGCGTCAGCTACTGCAAGAACAAGCAATAACGATTACAGGTGTCGCGGCGATGGTTGGTTATGCCAATCGCGGACATTTCGCAGCTGCATTTCGCAAAAAGTTTGGCGTGAGTCCGAGTCATTATTTATCGCAACATGGGAATGGGTAATAGAAAAGCACTTAGCCTTTAGCAGTTAGCAGTTAGCAATTCCCTGAAAAGCTAATCACTATTTAATGACCAGTTACCAGTCCTTACGTTATTTTGATTTTCACCTACTTACTTAACAAATTCCGTTTTGGGATCTAATCATTCCGGCTTTGAGTCGCATCACTTCGCAGAAACCTTTAATATTTTGATCTGGATTAATTAGGAAAGTTTTTCAACTTGTGGGTTGGGTAAGGAGTGATGGAGCGATCGCATTTTCGGTTTGTGGCAATAGTCAGCATTGTATCTGTTGTGGGTACGCAGTCAATTTGTGCGCAAGAATTACCAACAGTACAGCAAAATGTAACTACACCTACTCAGTGGCTAGCGCAATCTCAAGCTGTGGTAGAAGTTACAAACGTCGAGGTGACTCAGACTCCTGAAGGCTTGGAGATAGTTTTGCAAACTCCAGCAGGCGAAATATCACTTCCGATAACATCGGTTGTTGACAATGCCTTGATTGCAGATATTCCCAACGCCGTGTTGGTACTTGCTGATACTGAACAATTTCAAGTGACGAACCCAACTCCAGGAATTACATCAATTTCAGTAACAAATACACAAAACAATCAGATTCGAGTTGCAATTTCTGGTGAGACAACTCCACCAGTTGCAGAAGTGATTACCGCAGATCGAGAACTCATATTCAGCGTGACTCCTGAAGCTGATACAGCAGAAGCACCAATCGAGATCGTTGTCACTGCAACCCGTACCGCCGAAGCGGTGCAAAATATACCACGGTCGGTAACAATCATCAATCGCGATCAAATCGAGCAACAAACCGCGTTACGCAGAGATTTGCAAGATATTCTGGCGCAAACGGTACCAGGCTTAGGCGATGTTTCTCCTGACGGTAATACATTTTCGCAACAACTGCGCGGTCGGCGGGTGCAAATATTAATTGATGGCGTTCCAATCAAATCGAACCTTTCAACAGTACAAGCCAGAGATTATCGCAGTATTTCGCCCGATGCGATTGAAAGAATTGAGGTTGTACGCGGACCAACCGCGATTTATGGCGATGGTGGAACTGGTGGCGCGATCAATATTATTACTCGCCAAGCTGGTGAAGAGCAATTTACTTCAACTGCTGAAATCGGAATCGATGCGGCTGCGGGTGGAGGAAACTCATTTTTGACTGGAGATAGTTTCAGTAACTATCTAGAGTACGGATTTTCGGGAAATGAAGGCATTTTTGACTTTGTATTCAATATCTCACGTAACGATGTCGGTGGCTTTTTTGATGCAGAAGGCTCGCGCATTCCGTTTGAAAGCGTCGCCGATACGGAAATATTTAATGTATTTGGTAAAGTAGGAGTTAATTTAAATTCGCAACAACGTCTACAAGTTTCGCTCAATCACTACAACGAAGGCGAAAACAGTACAGTTAGACCCGACGAAAGCATCTTAGATATTCCTGGAATTCAAAAAGCACGGGGAATCACCGTTCCAGATGTCGAATTTATCGGCGTTCCTGGGCGGGGTAATCGTAACACGGTCGCCAGTGTTAACTATACAAACGACGCACTTTTCGGCAGCCAGTTGCAAGGGCAATTATACTATCGTTTGAACTCGCGTGGCTCAGACGCATTCGACTTTCGAGATTTTGGCGATCCGCTCCAGCAACAGCAGTTTGATAAAGAACAGTGGGGCGCACGACTTCAGATTCAAACACCGTTATCGTCAGCAGCAAGTTTGCTGTGGGGTGCAGACTACTCGAACGAAAACATTCAACTTGATTTCAATTTTGGTGATGATGCCGAGTTTGATAATACCCAAGGACGAGTGTTTCGTCGCATCGGCGGCATATCGATTCCTTATGATTTTAGTAACTTGGGATTGTTTGCGCAATTGCAATGGGATTTAAATGACCGCTGGTTAGTCAGTGGTGGTGCTAGGTATGAGCGATTTAACTTGAGTGTAGATGATTTTCAAACTCCTTTTGTCCCCTATCGCAATATCACTGGCGGCGATCTCAGTTTTGACGATCTGGCGTTAAATCTGGGTACTCGATACCGCGTTACTGAAGAAGTGAGTTTGTTTGCAAATTTTGCACAAGGTTTTTCTGCGCCTGATTTTGGGCGTTTACTACAAGGTCCACCCGATGAGTTAACTTAGATTGAAGATGATGTCAATGTGACGCAGCCGCAAAAAGTTGATAATTACGAAATTGGCGTTCGCGGCGAATGGACAAACGTTCAAGTATCACTCGCTGGATTTTACAATGAATCAGAATTAGGAACGCGATTAATCCCTGGTGCAGCCCTCGCCGAAATTGTCCGTGTTCCCGAACGCATTTATGGCGTTGAAGCTACTATTGATTGGCAACCAGGGGGAAACTGGCAACTTGGCGGTACAGCGACTTGGCAGGAAGGTGAATTTGAAGAAGATGACGAATTTTTGGCGATTACCAGCGAACGCATTTCACCGTTGAAACTGAGTGCATACGTTGAACACGAAACTTTACCAGGTTGGAGTAATCGATTGCAGTTACTTCTTGTAGGAAATCGCACCCGCGCCTTTAACGACGGAACCGAAGAAGTTCCCATTTCCGGCTACATCACCTTAGATTACATCGGGAGCATTCAACTAGGACCAGGAACGCTCAGTATTGGCATTGAAAACCTGTTGAACGAACAGTATTTTCCTGTCGCGTCTCAATATCTGGGTGGCTTCTATGAACCAGACAACATCGCAGCCAGAGGACGCACGCTGCGAGTCGGCTATCGCGTAACTTGGTAAAGCCTCAATATCTCCAACAAATGTACAAGTTCCTCCTAAGCATTCTACTGTTCTGCTGTTTTACATCCGCTTGCGATCGCACTCCTAATCCTCTTATCCAAAGCACTAATACATCCTGTCAAGAGATCCAGCACGAATTTGGTCAAACACAAATTTGTGAAACTCCCCAGCGCGTTGTCGCCCTCGATCCGCGATCGCTTGACTTATTACTTTCTCTCGACGTTCAACCCATAGGCTATGCTGAAGATGCCAGAGTTTTACTCAAAACTCCGCAATTTGGGGCGACGATTGATGTTAAATATTTGGGCGATCGCATTACGACTAATCCTGTATACGTGGGGACTTGGCAAGCACCATCACAAGAATCGGTATTAAAACTCAAACCCGATTTAATTCTGTTAGGGTACGGCGGCGAACAATCGCTGTACATGAATTTTTCCCAGATTGCCCCAACACTACCTTTATCGCAAAGCGATCGCCACTGGCAAGAAGATTTACTAACGCTTAGTCGAGTTATGAATCGCGCACAACAGGCGCAACAAGTGATTCAAAACCACAATCAGCGAATTGCAGACACGAGAGCAAAACTGAAGGCTGTCGCAAAACAACAGCTATTACTGTTATCAATCTCAGGATTGGACAGTATTGAAGTCTTTACCGAAGAAACTTTTGCCGGTAATCTCCTCACAGAACTAGGGTTTGAATTAGTAGTTCCCCCACTACCTGTGCGCTATGGTGCAATACCAATTTCTCTAGAAATCTTACCACAGCTAGATGCAGACATTGTCATTGTGATGGCGAGTGGAGATAGTACAGTTTCACAGATCCAAAAACTTTGGGAACAAAGCCCCGTGTTGCGATCGCTTCCGGTTTATCAAGCAAATCAAGTACATTTTGTTGACTATCATCTTTGGAGTCGAATCACAGGACCAATTGCCACTGAGTTGATTACTAAGCAACTCCAGCAAATATTAAGTATATAATCGCGTTACTTACCGCGAGTGTTCCCACTTCCAAAAGTAGCTAGAAAATAAATTTGTGATGACGTGCGCCACAATTGGTACTAGTAAGTTACCTGTATACAAAGCACTACACCCTAGCAAGAATCCTACCGCTGTTGCCCAAATAACATAAGGCCATTGCTCAGTTCCACTAAGGTGAAGAACGCCAAAACAAAGGCTTGATACAATCACCGCAGCTAGATTCAAACCGAATGCGGGTAGCATGACACCACGAAACAACAATTCTTCGCTGAGTCCTGGAAGTAGCCCTACCCAAATTAAATCAGCCCAGTTTAAAGGCTTGAGAACCAATTCCAGGTAAAAATTGGCACTACGGCGATATGCTGACCAAATGCGGTAAACTACCCAACTTGCGATCGCAATTGTTAACGCGACAGCAAACCCCTTCAGCAAAGCTGTTATGGTAAATTGCACAGGTAGTAAAGCAAAATTACCAAATTGCAGCCATAGCTTAGAAACAATTAATAACAACAACGCGGTGACACCCATAGCAATTAAGATCTGGGTACGCGACAAGGGCTGAATGTTCGGGTCAAAATTTTGTTTTTCGGTCACTGTCTTAAAGGGCGAAGGCTTGTACCTGACATCGTTATGTTATGTCGATAAGTGATACATCGATGAAATAACAGGGCTAAGTGCAGTAGATGCAATTCCTGCTTTGTGAGTTGCTAAAATACCTATTGCTTCTAGGTAAGAGTTTACACATATTGTTTTCAATCCTAAAGGTTCTGGAGGAACATAAAGTTGTGTTTGATTTTCTTGTACTGTAACGATTTGCACCTTTGATTGACTAAGACTTAAAACTGCGCTACCACCACAAGCAGTTGCAGGAATAATCACAGCGTCAACTTGATTTACCCAAATGTCATGTGGCGCCGATTGATGTTGTGACGTAACGAACTGTGGGGCGCGGCTTAAGCCTACAAGTACACTAGGTAAGAAGGTATAGCCAATTTCTTCTGCAGCAGAACGTGGTGAGATATCAGGATCGAGGGGTAGCGGTAACAAAGCGGGTGCATGGGCACAAGGAACCTGAAATTCTCGGACAATTAAGTGGCTAATGACAGCTTCGGCACCCGCAAGCGGGTCAATACCTTTGCCGTGACGATATTGTTGTAGTGCAGGACTGTCCATATCATCAGGAAAACGGGCAACAACAGCGATCGCGTCTACTCTTGCTTTGCTAATTAAAGTCTCTGCTGCACGCAGTAAAGTTCCCGAGTTTTGAATCGTACCCCAACTTGTCCCTGAATCTGAAGTACGTAATTCTACGTTTATTGGCGTATCAGTAACAACATAATCGAGTAAATTGAGTCCAAGAGTAGCACGGGTTGCATCTGCAGCTTGAAGTTGTCGTAGTTGTAGATCTGGCTCAATACCTTGGTCTAAGATTAAACCGATACGGTTTTGATGCACCGGACGCAAACCCCAGTATCCTGCAGCAAATTGATCGAGTCCATAGCCTTCTACATAGAAAGCATTAGGCAAAGACCAGTATAGTTGTGCGCCATTGAGAACATTTGGGTGAGTAATCAGGCGATCTGCAATTGAAGCGATCGCCCGCGCTACTGGTATAGCATCTCCGGCATATCCACCAATTGCGGCACCAATACCAGTTGGTATAATTAAGATAACAGTGTAAGGACGCTGGTTCACGCAGGTTTTGAGTTAATCATCTAAAGTAACAACGGCTTCGACAGTAGCTGTTTGTCGCTGGAGATCCAAAGCTGTAATTGCCCAGCGCAGCGGTTCCCCTGATAAGCGTAATTCTGCCTCAATTACTTGAGAAAGCAGTGCTGGAGAATCGTGAAATTTGACTTCAGTGGTAATAAAATGCGTAGTCATTTTTACTTACCCTTATTAACTGCGTTGAAACTGACCAAACTGTAAGTCGTACACTTCGTCTTCCTTTTCTGTCTCAATCTTTAAATTTGAGCGTGGATAGGAAACACAGAGTAAGGCGTATCCTTTTTGCTGTAGCTCAGGACTAAGACCCATACCGTCACCTTGTTCTACAGTACCTTCGACTAGTAAAGCAGCACAAGTAGTACAAACACCTGCGTTGCAAGAACTAGGCAGATCTAAACCAGCGGCACTTGCAGCACGTAAAATGATTTTGTCTTCGGGGACTTCAATTGTATGCGTTTGACCTTGGTGTTGAATTTGAACAGTATAAGTTTGAGGCATAGACTAAAAAACCGTTTTACTAAATGCCGATTGAACTACGTAATGTCAGCCATAATTTATTACTAATAAGTCATTGTATCCTGAGCAATTAGCTATTGGCTTGTTAGGGCTGAGTAAGCCTTGCACCATAGTTAACCCATGACTTCTATAGAAAAGAAAACGCCCAGCATCTTTATTCAAGCTACCGACTTTCAGATCGTGGAGTTCAGCTAATAGCTAAAAGCTAATCACCAATCGCTTTTTTTGATAGACCGTATCATGGTCAACTGTAATTGTGGTCATGCGGCGTTAACCTTGCACTAAAAAGACAAAATGCCTGATTTAATGGAGATGAGAATGCTGGAAGAATATCAGCAACACGTTGCCCAACGGCAAGCGATGGGAATTCCCCCTTTACCTTTGGACGCCCAGCAAATAGCGACTGTGTGCGAACTACTCAAAGCACCACCAGCAGGGGAAGAGGAAACTTTATTGCATTTGTTACGCGATCGCGTTCCTCCTGGGGTCGATCCCGCAGCATATGTGAAAGCAGGATTTCTGACGGCGATCGCTAAAGGTGAAGCAACAAGCCCGTTAATTTCTCCCATCTACGCAGTTGAACTGTTAGGCACAATGATGGGTGGATACAACGTGCGATCGCTTGTTGAGTTTCTCTCTAGTGATGATGAAGCATTAGCAATTGCAGCAACAAAGGCTTTAAGTAAAACTTTGTTGGTTTATGACGCTTTTCACGATGTTGAAGAATTAGCAAAAACAAATTCCCGCGCCCAAGAAGTTATGCAATCATGGGCAGATGCCGAATGGTTTACAGCACGATCGCCTTTAGCAGAAGCAATCACTGTCACAGTTTTTAAAGTACCAGGCGAAACCAACACTGACGATCTTTCACCGGCTACGCACGCGACGACACGCCCTGATATTCCCTTACACGCGCTAGCAATGCTAGAGTCACGAATGCCAGATGCGTTAGATACAATCGCCCAATTAAAGCAAAAAGGACATCCTTTAGCATACGTTGGTGATGTTGTTGGTACAGGTTCCTCGCGAAAGAGTGCAATCAACTCGGTATTATGGCACATTGGGCAAGATATTCCTTACGTACCCAATAAACGTGCTGGGGGCTATGTTTTAGGAAGTGCGATCGCGCCAATTTTCTTTAACACTGCTGAAGATGCAGGGGCTTTACCAATTCAGTGCGACGTCACTCAGATGGAAACTGGTATGGTTGTCACCATTCATCCTTACAAAGGTGAAATTACCAACGAAGCCGGAGACGTTATTTCTACCTTCAAACTGAAACCCGATACAATTACTGACGAAGTTCGTGCAGGTGGGCGTATTCCGTTACTTATTGGACGTACTCTCACCGACAAAACGCGCATGGCAATGAAATTAGAACCAAGTTCTGTGTTTATTCGTCCTCAACAACCAACAGATACAGGCAAAGGTTATACTCTCGCCCAGAAAATGGTAGGTAAAGCCTGCGGATTACCTGGCGTTCGCCCTGGAACATCGTGCGAACCGATCATGACAACAGTTGGTTCTCAAGATACCACAGGACCAATGACTCGCGACGAACTCAAAGAACTCGCCTGTCTCGGCTTCAGTGCAGATTTGGTGATGCAAAGTTTTTGTCACACTGCAGCTTATCCAAAACCTGTAGATATTAAAACCCATCACGAACTTCCTGATTTCTTCTCCTCGCGGGGTGGTGTTGCTTTACGTCCTGGAGATGGCATTATTCACTCATGGCTAAATCGAATGCTGTTACCCGACACGGTAGGAACAGGCGGTGACTCGCATACGCGTTTTCCCTTGGGAATTTCTTTTCCTGCTGGTTCAGGATTAGTTGCGTTTGCGGCGGCTTTGGGTGTGATGCCATTAAATATGCCAGAATCAGTTTTAGTGCGGTTCAAAGGTGAACTACAACCAGGCGTGACATTACGCGATATCGTTAATGCGATTCCCTATGTTGCCATGCAAAAAGGGTTACTCACTGTTGCTAAAGAGAATAAGAAAAATGTTTTCTCTGGACGCATTATGGAAATCGAAGGCTTACCTGACTTAAAAGTTGAACAAGCATTTGAATTAACTGATGCGACAGCAGAACGCTCTTGTGCAGGTTGTACAGTTAAATTAAGTGTCGAAACAATCTCTGAGTATCTGCGTTCTAACATTGCGCTGATGAAGAATATGGTAGCGCGGGGTTATCAAGATGCCAGAACAATCATGCGTCGCGTTGCCAAGATGGAACAATGGCTAGCCGATCCAGTACTTATGGAAGCGGATGGAGATGCGGAGTATGCGGAAATTATTGAGATTGATCTCAACGAAATTACAGAACCAATTGTTGCCGCACCCAATGACCCCGATAATGTCAAGTTGTTATCTGAGGTTGCTAACGATCCTGTACAAGAAGTCTTTATTGGTTCTTGTATGACGAATATTGGTCATTACCGCGCTACAGCTAAAGTACTAGAGGGCGCAGGTTCAGTACAAACTCGATTGTGGATTTGTCCTCCTACCCGCATGGATGAAAATCAACTGAAAGAAGAAGGCGTTTATGGCGTCTTTGGTGCAGCGGGGGCGCGAACAGAAATGCCTGGTTGTAGTTTATGTATGGGGAATCAAGCACGAGTTGCTGATAAAACAACAGTGTTTTCTACCTCTACAAGGAACTTTAACAACCGCATGGGTAAAGATGCACGAGTTTACCTCGGTTCTGCTGAATTAGCCGCAGTTTGTGCGCTACTGGCACGAATTCCCACAGTAGAGGAATATATGAATATTGTGGCACATAAAATTCATCCATTTGCAGATAATTTGTATCGCTATCTCAACTTCGATCAGATTGCTGGTTTTGAAGATGAAGGAAGAGTGATTCCTCTAGAAGAAATGCCCAAAATTGAGGACATTTTAGGGATTCCCGCAGGTACATTATCTTAAATAAAACTAGGGTGGGCATTGCCCACCTTCACAGCATCAGCAAAATTTTACACAGTAATTGTAATTGAGTTTTAATTAGAGACAAATCACATGGATGCAGCCTTCGTGTAGGATAGAACTCAAAGTACACAAAGAAAAGAAAAGTAAGGGAGGCTGTAGACAAGTATTTCTAAATACTATCTTGGGAAGACAAGATTTGTCTAATGATTGAAATTTTATGCCTTACTTAAAAGCAAAAAAATTAACAGCTAACCTTAAAAGATTTGATAAAGAATCAAATAAAGCTAATCGTAAACTAATATATATTGGTGGAGAAGTTCGCTTTCAATCAGAGATAGATTTAGAGAATTACATAGAATCTATTTTTCAAAAAATATTTTCAGATTTAGTTTTAATTAGACGTCAATATACTATTAAAGCACAGCGATGCGATCTATTATGTTGTAATAAATTAAGTAAGCAACCAGTTATAATTGAACTAAAAAATGAAGAGGACAGAAATATAGTCTCTCAGCTAACTCGGTATCGTAAAGTAGTTTTGCTAAATAAACCTTTCGCAGAGCAAATAGATTATTCGTTGCCAGTAAAATTGGTAGCGATCGCACCTACCTTCCATGAGGATAGCTATTGTGACAAAGAATCCTCTAAGTTTGAGAACGATTTTTATTTTTGGGAATTTAGCATTGAAGTTCATAATAATTTAGGTCAATTTAAACTGCGCGAGCAAACTTATAATATTCCTTATCCTATATACGGTTTACCAAATAGCATACCTAACTCAGAGTTACGCAATCATTTACCAGCTTTTACTTCTAATTTTTTAGGTAAACTGCCTAGAAACTATCATGATAGTTTTATAGCTTTACGAACGCTACTTATATCTCAACCTAAAATTAAGGAAATGGTTAGTAGTAGCTATAATAAATTACTATATGGTACTGGAGAAGGAGAAAGTTATAAAAAATTAGCAGAAATAACTAACACAAGCAAAGGAGTATTTTTATTTCTTTGGTTGCCTGCATGTGTTAGAACAAATATAAAAATACCAGTAGCAAGGTTTGGTTTTATTTTATTGGAAGGAAACAGTCCTTTGTCTCGAGATTCTCTGATTGAATGGGTAGTATATACAAAGAGTAACTTTGTTCTGAGAGATGAAATAAATGACGATACCAGATTGTCTTTTAATAGACATGGTATGTTGAAATACTGCGAACCTAATTTATATCTTCCACAAGCATCTGATTTTTCAAAAAATACATTCCGGCTACTTGTATATCTTTTGAAAGGAATTAAACCACCAATTGATGAGGCTACTTTAGAATGGTGGAAATCATACAAAACGCAAAATCACAATACTTTGGGATGGTATATAGACTTAGCTATTAAAACTTGGAACTATAGAGTCAAGTAAGCTGTTAAATTATACAACAGTATATAAATAGAGAGATCGTATACAAGTTTACTACCACAAGTGCGATCGCATTACTAAAACTTTTTAACGTTAGCCAAACCAAAGATATTTTTTATGCATATTCATTGTTAGCTTTCTTAATTTGTCCAAGAAGAAACTTGCTCGTTATTAACTGATACAATGCGATCTAACCGAATCTTGGTTCCATTATACAATTGCAAAAATTCGGCTTTATTTGCCACATAAACATCTATAATTCGACCTTGTACTTTTACTAATTCACCTGATGCATTTTGGTACACAATCTGGCATTCTTTACGCAAGGTGGCTAATGCCTCTAACTGATCGTGAAAGCCACAATCAACTGGAACATAGGCGTCCATCATTTAGCTCTCTAGACTAGGCTGATATCTTAAATTATATTGGCAAAAACATCAGCGATCGCCTTCTATTAAACTCATCCCTTAATTCTCCTTCCTGACGATAAGATACATTCTCAAACAAGAGGTATAGAAGCGGGTTAGTTTCTGGTCAATAATGCTAAACCAATTCTCGATCGAGAAAGGTTTCTGTCTCTTCTTGTTTGTCTCTAATGTAGCTAAATACTCTTGCTGTAAACAGTGCATAAGCAATAGTCTGAGCATAGATATCTACAAAGCTATAATCTTGTTTGTTATCTGCAGTCAGTTGCAGTGTTGGCAGTAGCTCTCTTTCAGAACTTTCTAGCAGTTTATCCAAAGATTCGTCTGTCTTTTCGGCTACATAAACTTGAGATATTGCTGATTTGATACGACGTGCAGCTTCTCTAAATTTGATGGCTAGTTCACTCACAGTTTCTACAAGTTTGTAAAAACTCCTTTAACAAAGGAAACCGAAGTGCTGTTTTTGACTGCTAGTGGTTTAATTTCAATCATGTATTCAATTCTTACTCATTGCAATTTATAATTTGCCATGTGATTTCGCTGTAACCTATCTTCACTAGTGATATGTAACAATAAACACATTAATACACCATAATCTTAGACGCAGTGTGCGAACAAAGTTACTCGTTTTTAATTGTCTGTACCTTAATTAATTGACATCTCTTTTAAAACAAAATACTTGATAGTAAATAATATAGATTGCTTTGTATCGTATTTATAAATAATAAAAATGCCCTCAGTACAATCACGGTAAAAAATAAATCAGAAAAATTGCGGAGAATTGATCTACCCTTTAAAATAGCAGCGAGGCAAAAGCAGAAAATTCACTGAAATTGGATGAATAATAGCTAAAAAATCAAAAACTGACAAATCAATTAAGTTGCTGATTCAACTAAAGATAATGTAATTTTTTATACTTGCGGCAATTCTCATGATTTCAATTACAGAACGCCTCATTGTTGAAAACCTACTATTTTTCACACTCGCTACGTCTTTTTTAATTTTCGCAGGTTGGTTGTGGCGACACGCTAAGCCTTTTAGCCTTCCTCAACCACTGCCAAACTGGTTTCAAGCTTGGTTAACAATTGTCATAGGATTGGGAGTACTACTTCCATTAGTAACAATGTTGTGGGCAGCGTCGCAAGGCGATCGCATTGTTGTGCTAGTGCTTATTTCTTATTTTGTCATGCTATGTTTGCAAATTTTATCTGAAAGCTTGACAGTAAACCGTTTTCAATCTTGTGTATGGGTGACAATTCCTTGCTTGTACTTACCCTATCGTCTTTGGCAGCTCTATAGCGGATTAATATTGATAAATAGAGAAAATGGCTCGTGGATACAAGGAATACTCATCTTTGAGATGGTTTTATGGACATTCAACTATGGCGTACACTTATCGCAAATTCCCTGGCTATTGCGCTGGGAGTCTTCTCAAAAAGAATTAAATGTCTAACTTAACGGGTGAATTTGCTGCTTTATCTGCTGCTTTTTTGTGGGCGCTGGCTTCAGTTATTTATAGTCGTGTTGGACAATCTATTCATCCACTCGAACTCAACTTATTTAAAGGCGCGATCGCAGTTGTTCTCCTTCTTTTCACAATTCTCATTAGTGGCGACGTACTTCCAGCACTGGCGTTTAATAATTATTTCCTCTTAATCCTTAGTGGAATGTTAGGCATTGGCTTAGGTGATTCTGCATTCCTCACGGCGCTAAAATACCTTGGCGCACGCCGTACTCTACTCATGGAAACTTTAGCACCACCCATGACCGCAGTTTTGGCATTGCTCTTTCTTCAAGAACAATTGAGTTTAGCTGCATGGTGTGGTATTATAACTACTATTCTAGGAGTGGCGTGGGTATTAAGCGAAAGAGTACCTAGCACTAGCACACATCACTCAACACATTTATTACGTGGTATCGGTTTTGGAATTTTAGCAGCGATCGCCCTCTCTACAGGTGCAATACTTTCCCGTGCTGTCTTTACAACAACAACATCTATTAGTTCCTTGTGGGCTGCACTGCTGCGCTTGAGTGGTGGCTTACTCATTTTAATACCGTGGGTGGGCATAAAACGACGTTCTCAGGTGAAACTTCCCTCACTCCAAATTACAGCCGCAATTTTCTTGGCGTCTTTTGCTGGTACTTATCTAGGAATTTGGCTACAACAAACCGCTATTAAATTTACCGCAGCCGGAATTGCTTTAACACTGACAAATACTAGCCCTTTATTTGTATTACCAATAGCCGCAGCAATGGGAGAACACATTAGCCTAAGAGCGATCGCTGGTGTTGGAGTTGCGATCGCCGGAATCGCCATTTTATTTTATTTGCAATAATTTTGAGTAAATAGCATTTAGTACTCAGCTTGAGATGTCACAAAAAGAAGCGATCGCACATATTTTAAACTAAGTAGGCAAGAAATAACTTAGAATTCCTAGCACAGTAATTCTCCTTAAAACACTTGATGAATCTGCAAATAATGGCTACTAGGATAACAATTGCGATCGCAAGCGCGTACCGTAGGTAATCGTGCATTATCTCATCATACTCAACGCACTCTCAACTGCACAGCTCCCACTTGAATTATCTTGCGAGCAACATTACAATCTTTTTGTTAATGCAACTCAGTCTCATTTTTAAAATGAAGATCTTACCAGCAGAAGAATATTGGCAAGTGCGTGAAGAAAGTATCAAAACCAATGGTAAGTGGCTCTTAAACCATGATGGATTTGATGAAATTTGGCAATGTGACAATCAATTTTCTAATGATCAAGTTTATTTGCTTGAACTTCGTCCTGGTTTAGATATGTCAATAGGAAAACATCTACAGCATACTGATTTAAATTATGTAAGTCCTCATTACGAGATACCCTATCCAATAACATCTAAATTTCATCTTTCAGGAAATTATCGAACAATTACTCCAGGAATTAAAGAAATTTGTGATGAGTATATTGAACGAATAGGAAACCATTACTTATTTTATTTACCCGATTTATATGAAATTCATCAAGTTTTAGCTGAAGAAGATTTCCTTATTGTATCTATTTATATTGAGATTGATGTATTCAAAACTTTCAGCCAAGGTTTTGAATCGTTACCAACTCCTTTACAAGCATTAATTAATAAAAAATCGCCACCCAGGTTTCATTATCCTGTAGGAGAAATCACGCCAGCAATGTTTAGGGTGTTGCAGCAAATTCTTAATCCGCCTTTTCAGGGAATGATGAAGCGGATGTATTTAGAAAGTAGAGTTTTGGAGTTGTTAGCGCTGCAACTAAATCAGTTTCTGCATCACGAACGAGCCATTAAAGCAGTTACAAACTTAAGAGCGATAGATATTGAAAAAGCTTATCATGCCAGAGATATTTTAATTCGTCGTGCCGAAAATCCACCATCGCTGATGAAGTTAGCAGAATTAGTTGGTGTGGGCGATCGCAAACTGCGTTACTGTTTTCGCGAAGTCTTTGGAACTACCGTATTCGGCTACTTACACGATTATCGCATGGAACAAGCAAAAGTGATGTTAGGTGGAACCAAGATGCAAGTTGCAGAAGTCGCGAATGCAGTTGGATATTCACACCTCGGTTATTTTGCGAAAGCTTTTAAAGCAAAATTTGGGATTTCGCCGAAAGAATTTCAATTTGGGAAAAAGCCGCTCAGGTAATGCATCAATTTTAACTTCTCTTCGCGGTATACTTCCCTACGATGACCTATTCTGATCGCAATTATCAATAAAATACTATCATAAATCTCATACAAAATTCGATAATTACCTACTTTAATCCGATAACGATTGTCACCACCTTTTAGTTTGCCAACACCACTTGGACGTGTATTATTGGCAAGTTCATCAATTTTAGTTTGTATACGTTCTTGAAATTCAAGGGGAAGTTTATTAAACTGTTTCAACGCACCCTTTGAAAATTCAACTTTGTAAATCATGTAATATTTCTTGTCATTTCTTTTTTGATTTTTTCCCAAGAAATAGTGCCGTTTTCTGCTATATCTTTTAATCCTTCTTCAAATTCTTCCTCATCTTCCTGCTTGCGGATTCTGAGTAATTCTAAAATTTCTTGTAGAGCATGAATCGTAGATGCCCTCCGACTTCAGTCGGGGCTATCCAGGCAAAGTGTACCTTCGTACACTAAAATGAGATTTTTAGTAGTAAGTCCACCTCCGTGGACTTTGTTTATTTAGGTGCGAATTTATTCGCCCAGTATTCACGCAGGAGGTCTATTGAGTTCATTCGATTGCGACTCAACGACGAAGCACCTCCTTGATTTTGGAAAAAGCCGCTTAAGTGACAAAAAAATGCAGTTTTACAGATAGACAGTAACAAAGCAAACCTCGTAATCTAAGCCTGATGGAGTTTTTGAGAATCTTTCTCCATAGGTGTGAGTGGTATGCAAAAATTTCGAGTGGCTTTTGGGCGGTTAAATTGGCAATTATGGATTGTAGCTTTGGTGTTGATTGCACCTTCTCCAGTGCGGGCGGATACACAGACACCTCAACTAAGCGAAATCAAACTTCCCGCCAATAGCACTCAACTACTGGTACAAACACCAACCATCCCTGCAAATATTGTCCTGATTTCGGGAGTAAGAGCGAATCCTACTGATACTGGTGTAGAAGTTATTTTAGAGACGACTCAAGGAGAACAACTGCAAGTCATAAATCGCAGTAGTGGTAATAACTACATTGCGGATATCCCAAATGCACAACTGCGTTTACCTAATAACGATGCTTTTGCATTTCGTTCCGAAAACTCAACTGCGGGTATTACTGAAATAACAGTTACGAATTTTGATGCAAACACAGTGCGAATCGCAGTTATAGGCGAAGCAGCGTTACCAACGGTTGAGTTATTTGACAGTAACGAGGGTTTAATTTTTGGGATTGTAACAGCTACGTCTTCTGCACAGCAACCAGTAACACCGTCTACTGAAGATGATGAACTAATCGAAATTTTGGTGACAGGAGAACAAGATGGGTACAAAGTACCAAATGCTTCTGTAGGAACTAGAACCGACACACCACTGCGTGATATTCCGCAATCGATTCAGGTTGTTCCGCAAGAAGTCCTGCAAGAGCAACGAGCCACACGCTTAGGTGATGCCTTGAGAAATGTTACTGGTGTGAATCCCACCAGAGGATCTGGTGATAGAGCTGATTCTTTTACAATTCGTGGCTTCGAGATTTTTAGTGGTAACGTCCTCAATAACGGGCTACTAGATCGCACAACGACTGAAACTAGAGATTTATACAATGTTGCAAGAGTAGAAGTTCTCAAAGGACCAGCCTCTGTGCTTTATGGTTCAGGTAACCCAGGCGGTACAGTCAATATTGTCACCAAGCAGCCCCTTGCGATTCCTTTTTATGAAATAGAAGCCACAGTTGGGAGTTATTCATTATATCGAGGTAGTCTTGACTTTTCTGGCCCATTGAACGATGCCAAAACAGTACTATATCGTCTGAATCTGGCGTATCAAAATTCTGGTAGTTACATTGATTTTGTTGGTAATAGATCATTCTTTATTGCACCTGCAATTAAGATGACACTCGGCGAAAATACAAATTTAACTTTTGAGGGAGAATATTCTAATAAAATCATTGATTCTCGGACAGTTGTTGTCCTACCGGCAGTTGGTACAGTGTTACCTGGTCCAGGTGGTCGTCGGATTCCTCGTAATCGCACAGTCTATGAACCAGAAGGTGATACTATAATTGAAACCACAAGGCTAGGATATCGATTAGAGCATCGATTTAGCGATACATGGTCATTGCGAAATGATTTTCGCGTCACCTTTGAGCATAATGCTGATAACAATCAAGCATTTTTTCTTGGTCTTGACTCTGATAATCAAACTGCCAATCGTATTACTTATGGTTCAGAGGGCGATTCTCGTATTTATAACCTGACAACAGATATATCTGGACGCTTTTCTACTGGCTTCATTGAACATCAGTTATTGTTCGGTGTAAATTTGAGCCGATTTGATAACTTTAACAATTTCGGAATCGATCTGGCGGAGCTAGCTCCACTTGATATCTACAATCCTGTTTATAGTCAGCCAATTGTTGGCCGGATTGATACCGTATACGAGGATGGTTCTCGTTTAACAGACGCACTAGGCATTTATATTCAAGATCAGATTAAATTTACTGAGAACTTCAAGCTTTTGCTAGGTGGTCGGTTTGATTTATTCACACAAACAAATCAAAATTTTTTAGACGATACGACTGATATTCAATCGGGTGATGCATTCACACCTCGTGTAGGAATTGTCTATCAACCGATTCCTGCCATTTCGCTGTACGCCAGTTATAGTCAGTCTTTTAACCCTATAGAGGGTAGGTCTGCTAATGGTAGTCTATTTCAACCAGAACGGGGTACTCAGTATGAAGTTGGTGTCAAAGCCGATTTAAATGAGCGACTAGCAACAACCCTGTCCCTTTACAGCTTGACACGTTCCAACCTGTTGACCACAGACCCTAATGATTCCCGCTTTTCTATTCAAACCGGTGAACAACGTAGTCAGGGAATTGAATTTGATATTACTGGAGAAATCTCACCAGGCTGGAATATCTTGGCAGGGTATGCTTACACGGATGCCAAAATTATTGCAGATAATAATTTTCCATCTGGTAATCGTTTGACTAATGCTCCCGAACATAGCTTTAATCTGTGGACAACTTACGAAATCCAATCAGGGGATCTCAGAGGGTTGGGATTTGGCTTAGGGCTATTTTATATTGGCGATCGCGCTGGAGATTTAGAAAATTCCTTTGACGTGCCTAGTTATTTACGTACTGATGCAACCATTTTTTACCGCCGAGATCGGCTCAGAGTCGCATTGAATGTGAAAAATTTGTTTGATACAGACTATTTTGTCTATGTTACTAATAGAGATTTCGTACTCAGAGGCGATCCATTAACCATATCAGGTACCATTTCTTGGGAATTTTAAATAATTTTACGCTAGTTTCGGGATACGGAGCAGCCAAGGAATCGAGCTTAGCCTTGCTGGTGAAATACTACTAGGATGGAATGTGTTTGCCAGTTATGCGTACAACGATGCTCGCGTCACGGAAGATAATGTGATATCAGTTGGCAACCGCATACAACGAACAACGCCTCATGCGGCTAGCTTATGGACGACTTATGAAATTCAACGTGGATTATTTTGAGGGTGCTTTTAATCGAAATCGGGTTTTTCCTGGCACGCCATTTACTGTTGAGGGAACTGTTTCCTGGACATTTTGAAATAGTTAGGTTTCATGATGAAGTTTCTCCGCCGCCTTACCTATTGGATATGTCTAGGAATTGTGGCATTTGCACTTGTTACTGGCTGCCATACCAGCAATCGAACCGCCACTCCAGCATCTTCAGCACAAAATTGCCGAGTTGTACAACATACTGCGGGTGAAACCTGCGTTCCACTCAATCCGCAACGAATTGTGGCTTTAGATATTCTGAGTCTGAGTAACATTGTTGCTTTGGGAATCAAACCAATCGCAGCAGCAACATGGTCTTCTATAGAGGGCAAAATAGACTTTCCTCCGCATTTGGCAAATAATATCAAAGGAATTTCTTTACACAGCTATGCTACTGCCCAACCTAATTTAGAGAAGATTCTGCAACTTAAGCCTGACTTAATTATTCTTCCTTCAGATCCGTCATCACAAAGCATATATCAACAATTGTCACATATTGCTCCTACCGTGTTAGTTCCCTGGGCAGAAATTTCACGCGATTGGAAACAACACCTAATAGAAACCGCAAAGATTTTTGATAAGACGGATGTCGCCACTCAACTTTTAGATAGCTATGACCAAAGAGTGGAAGAAGTAAAGCAAAGCTTAGGCGTTTTACACACCAGTTTACAGAAGCAAGCGTTTTATGCATCATTTGCTTATGTTAGCGATCGATTAACTCTTGCTGCTAAAAACTCCTTTTCCGGCACAATTTTGAATGATCTTGGTTTACTATCTCCTAAATCATCTGATGGTCTTGCCTTACCAATTTCTGAAGAAAGCTTGCCCAAAATCGATAGCGATGTTCTTTTTATTGGAGTTTATCAAGAAAGCGATCGCTCAACTCTAAAACGCCTTCAGCGCAAACCCCTCTGGTCTAAAATCAAGGCTGTTCAGCAAAACCAAGTTTATACTGTCGATTTCCAAACCTGGTATGGCTTTGATTTTCTTTCGGCTCATGCGGTACTCGATGATATTGAGAAGTACTTAGTCAATGCACCGTAAACTTTTATTCAGTAAGCGTTACTAGGATTTTGACAATAAAACTATTAGAAAATCAACTGTGCGATGTCACAGACCAGCCGCTACTCTGCGAGAACGCTTCGCCAATGCGTCTACGCATAATTTTCTTGACACATTCAATTATTTGTGTATTTAAATAGCGAACTTAAAATGTAGCTTCAAACTAAACGCCTTGACTCAACCAAGCTTCTAAATCGGTGATTCCTTGAAAGTCTAGTAATGCTTCAGCCAGATTTTCGATTTGTTCTAACGATAAAGTATCAATATGCGATCGCACATCTTGCGGTAACTCCCCTACGCGTCGATTGAGTTGACGCAGCACAAGCTCGCGCCCTTCTGCTAAGCGCCCTTGTTGTTCTCCACGTTGTTCTCCACGCTGTTCGCCAATTTGTTCGCCCTCAGCTAAGATCTCTTGATAAATTACCGACTCGCGCATCATCCCCTCCCGAAAGATTCGTCGGATTAACTCTTTGTTATATTTTAACCCCGCTAATATTTGTGTATACGCCGCGATTTCGGAGCGTTGTTCAACAGCTTCAAGTTGATTGACTCGTTGGACGACTTGTTGTAGTAAGCTTTGCGGTTGTGTTGTTGCGGTTAATGGGGCAAATGGTAATAATGCGGGTTCATCTAGAAATTGTGCCACATCTTCTTCCCACATCCGTATTACGCGATACTCATGACGAGTCATTTCTACATTAAAGGCAGTTTCGATAATTGTGTCGGGTGCGGGTGGAAGTAATAAAACAACGACTTGCGTAACTGGAAGATGATATAAACGATACAACCTTACCCAATAGTCGAGCATTCGTATCGGTAGGGGTGGTGTGGATTCTAGTTTGGTTTGGAATTCTAGATGTAAGATGCGTCCTTGTAGCTGTAAAAATGTCACATAATCTGCGCGAATTGGTTCAATACTCAATTCGGTTTTGAGGACTGTAACTTCAGTTTGCGGTGTACCTAACACCCAACTAGCAAATGTTGCAGGATGTTTTTCGGATAGGAGTTTGCACAGGTTATCAAATGACATGAAAAATTGATGGCAATCAAATTAGATATTGCCATTATCTTGATAAAGGTCAACTACGATTAGCAATAATAGACCTCTTGCAAAAGGTACTTTTGCTTATTGGTGGGTAAAGGTTAAAGGAAAATTTCATCTTTTTCACCTTGTCCCTTTCCCCCTTTCCCGACTTTTGCAAAAAGTTTAATAGACCTCCTGCGCGAATACTTAAAACTGTCATGTTGAGTGAAGCGAAACATCTCCTGAGATTCTAGCCTGCGGCAATGCTGCGCGAACACTACACTGTGTTTCGTTCAGAATGACATCCATATTTTTTTGATTCATGCAGGAGGTTTAATGAATAAAATTCAACAAATTAGCCCACGTGACGCAACGGTTCAAGCGTTGATTGCGCCATTAGATAAGTGTTAAAGAATGAGAGCGATCGCCCCTCAAGATAAACGCGATCGCATCCTAACCCAAAAAATTAAGCCCCCTCACGCAGTTTATCGAGTACACCACGATCTTCTAATGTAGAAGTATCTCCAGAAACTTCTTGCCCAGAGGCGAGATTGCGTAACAACCGCCGCATGATTTTACCCGAACGAGTTTTTGGCAACGCATCAGTAAAGCGAATTTCACCAGGACGCGCGATCGCACCAATTTCTTTAACAACGTGCTGCTTGAGTTCTTTACTCAGTTGTTCGCTCGGTTGATACGTACCCTCTAAAGTCACAAAAGCAACAATATCTTCTCCTTTGACCTCGTCAGGTTTACTGACAATTGCTGCCTCAGCAACAGCAGGATGCGATACTAGTGCAGATTCAACCTCCATTGTGCCTAAACGGTGTCCAGAAACATTAATCACGTCATCAACACGCCCCATCACCCAAAAATAACCATCTTCATCACGTCTCGCACCATCACCAGCAAAATAAACATATTTGCCATCTTGTGGTGGGATATGTTCCCAATAAGTACGCCGGAAGCGATCGGGATCGCCGTATACCGTACGCATCATTCCAGGCCAGGGATGACGGACAATTAAATAACCACCTGCGTTGTCACCTACCGAATTACCTTCTAAATCAACAACATCTGCGAGAATACCAGGAAAAGGACGTGTTGCCGAACCAGGTTTTGTCGGAATTGCCCCAGGTAGGGGGGTAATCATAATTCCTCCGGTTTCCGTTTGCCACCAGGTATCCACAATTGGACAGCGATCGCCGCCGATGACGCGGTAGTACCACATCCAAGCTTCAGGATTAATTGGTTCGCCCACAGTTCCTAACAATCGTAAAGAAGATAGATTTCTGGCTTTGGGCAAGTGTTCGCCCATTTTAATAAAGGCTCGAATCGCTGTTGGTGCAGTGTAAAAAACTGTCACGCCGTACTTCTCAATCACATCCCAAAAACAACCAGGATTAGAGGAACGCGGCGCACCTTCGTACATAACTGTTGTTGCACCGTTGGAAAGTGGACCATAAATAATGTAACTGTGTCCAGTAATCCAACCAACGTCAGCTGTACACCAATAGACGTCCGTATCCTGTAGATCAAAAATCCATTTGGTGGTCATATGCGTGTATAAGTTGTAACCACCTGTGGTATGTACTACTCCTTTAGGTTTACCAGTACTCCCCGAAGTGTAGAGAATAAACAGCATATCTTCACTGTCCATCGGTTCAGCAAGACAATCTGCTGAAACACTTTGCTGAAGATCGTGCCACCAATGGTCGCGTCCTGGTTCCATTTGGACTTCTTGTCCAGTTCGCCGCACAACAAGCACATTTTCGACGCTAGTCACATCTCCACCTGCTAAGGCTTTATCAACTTGTTCTTTCAGCGGAACTGCGGCATCTTTACGATAACCACCATCAGCAGTCACAACAACTTTAGCTTCTCCGTCAATGAGGCGATCGCGCAATGCTTCGGCACTAAAACCACCAAAGACAACAGTATGCGGCGCACCAATTCGCGCACAGGCTAACATCGCGATCGCTGCTTCAGGGATCATCGGCATATAGATTCCCACGCGATCGCCTTTTTTGACACCTAAGTGCTTTAGCACATTAGCAAATTGGCAGACTTCGCGGTGTAGCTGAGCGTAGGTGAGTGTACGCGAGTCTCCTGGTTCACCTTCCCAAATCAACGCGGCTTTATTTTTACGCCAAGTAGTGAGATGGCGATCGAGACAGTTGTAAGAAATATTGATTTTGCCGTTGACAAACCACTTAGCAAATGGTGGCTGCCAATCGAGTACTTTGTCCCACTTTTGAAACCAGTGCAACTCTTGTTGGGCAAGTTCTGCCCAAAAACCCTCAGGATCAGAAGACGCTTTATCGTATAGTTGCTGGTATTCTTCTAAGTTTTTAACTTGGGCATTTTGCGAAAACTCAGCCGGAGGATGAAATAAACGTTTTTCTTGGAGAATTGATTCAATTGTGAGTTGAGACATATCTCTTGCTCTTGGCATTGCTACTCAAAACCATTGTGCGCGTAGATTTGCTTGAAAGTGTTTTGAGTTTCTTTAAGCTTTAGAATTATTGCCCGCAATACACGCGATCGCGATTGATTTTGCTAATATTTGCTGCTTAATCCCTCAGTTATGAATACTTAACTTATCAATCAAGGTACATCAGTTATTCTTGATTCAAGCCTTCAAGCTTATCTAGATCTTCTCTGAATTGAGGATTTCCTATCTAAAGGTAAATTTATCTACAGTGTAGCGATTTGTTAAAATTATTAAATTAAGCTGTCCACTAGTGTTGGTTTTGCTGTATTCAGGTGCGAAAAATTTTTAATGATAGATCAAGTTTTTGATTCTCCCTTTAACGTAGGGATTGAAGCAACTCTAGTATTAATTATCCTAATTTTTTTAGAGTCGGTACTTTCTGCAGACAATGCAATCGCGCTGGCAGCAATTGCTCAAGGATTAGAAGATAAAAAGTTAGAACGTCAGGCACTCAACTTTGGTTTAGTTGTCGCTTACATATTGCGGATTAGCTTAATCCTCACAGCTACCTGGGTAACAAAATTTTGGCAGTTTGAACTCTTAGGCGCTGCATATTTACTTTGGCTAGTATTTCAGTATTTCACTTCAGACGACAATCCGGAACATCAACATCATGGTCCGCGCTTTGCTAACTTGTGGCAAGCAATTCCTGTAATTGCATTCACCGATTTGGCATTTTCCTTGGATAGTGTGACAACAGCGATCGCCGTTTCGCAAGAAAAATGGCTTGTGATTACCGGTGCAACTATAGGCATTGTGGCGCTACGATTTATGGCTGGACTGTTCATTCGCTGGTTAGATGAATTTACCCACTTAGAAGATGCAGGTTATATTACCGTAGCGCTAGTAGGCTTACGATTGTTATTGAGAGTTATAGACAAAGATTTGGTTCCACCTGAATGGTTAATGATTAGTGCGATCGCCGCAATTTTTGCTTGGGGTTTTTCCCAGCGAACTAAAACTGCAGCTCAAGATGAACGAGAAAAAAGCAATCAAGAAGCAGAAATTAATGTTGTAAAAGTTGGAGAAGCTGAGGGAAATCAGAGATGAGACAGCTTGAGTAGGCGGGTAGTAGGGTAGTAGGGATAGCATTTTCGTCCCTCCCACACGCCCACACGCCCACACTCCTACACTCCCCTCATCAGCTACTCCCGAATCCAAGAACTTAGACTAGGTTGCCAACTAACAAGTTCTTCGTCTGTAAACCACAGACTAACTTCCTGGGTTGCGGTTTCAGGTGCATCTGAACCATGAATGATGTTACGTCCAATATCAACACCTAAATCTCCGCGAATTGTACCTGGTTCAGCATTTAAAGGATTTGTTGCACCAATCATTTTGCGTGCTGCGGTAATAACCCCATCACCTTCCCAAACCATGGCAACAACAGGACCAGAGGTGATAAAGTCTACTAACCCAGCAAAGAAAGGTTTTTCCCGATGAACACCATAATGCTGTTCGGCGAGTTCACGGCTGACTTGCATAAATTTTAAGCCTACCAGAGTAAACCCTTTAGCTTCAAAGCGGCTAATAATTTCGCCTACAAGTCCACGTTGTACACCATCGGGCTTAATAGCTAAAAATGTGCGTTCCAAAACTGTCTCCTGTGAAGATGAACAATAAAGCGATTTGCGTAAATGTGCTATCAGACTTTTCGCCCATTGTGTAGCGCATCCAAAATCTCCTAAATTTAACTTCTAGTTAAATCCAGATTAAATTTGAATGCTGATAGTGCAGATGAATCGCTATGTAACAACAAAAATCAGATTATCTCAGAAAGTCTCTCTTAGTTCAGAATCCGCTTTGAATTAGATGAGTTAAACTGGCTATTCGTGGGTGAAACATACGAGGTCAAGACATAATGGGTGTTGAGTTAAGCACAAATTCAGCATTAGAGGGACAGCCCCCTCTTGAACTCCAACCACAGAAGCAAGAAGCTTCTGAAGGTAGAAAGACGGCAAGCGATGGAAAAGCGGAACCAAACAACAAAAAATCCTCATCAAATCCGAAAACTGAACTTTTGCCGCGAAAAAAATGGAAAATTGAGGATAGCGAAGCCCTTTATCGAATTGATGGTTGGGGTGAACCTTACTTTTCTATCAATGCTGCTGGTCATGTTACAGTTTCCCCCAAAGGCGATCGCGGCGGTTCTTTAGATTTATACGAATTAGTAAACGCCCTCAAGCAGCGTAACTTATCCATGCCGTTGCTCATTCGCTTTTCTGATATTTTGGAGGATCGGATTCAGCGATTGAATGCTTGTTTTGCCAAAGCGATCGCTCGCTATAACTACCCAGGCGTTTATCGTGGTGTTTACCCAGTCAAGTGTAACCAACAAAAACACTTAATCGAAGATCTCGTTCGATTTGGGAAACCTCATCAATTTGGCTTGGAAGCAGGATCTAAGCCTGAATTAATGATCGCCTTAGCAATGTTAGATACTCCTGGTGCGCTTTTGGTGTGTAATGGCTACAAAGATCGCGAGTATATCGAGATTGCCATGCTCGCAACACGCTTAGGGCAGACTCCCATCATTGTGATAGAACAAGTTGAAGAAGTTGATCTCGTGATTAATGCGAGTCGTCAGTTGGGAATTCGACCAATTTTAGGGGTACGAGCAAAGTTGAGTACCCAAGGTATGGGACGCTGGGGAACATCAACCGGCGATCGCGCTAAATTTGGTTTGACGATTCCTGAAATCATTCAAGCTGTCGATAAGTTACGCGATGCTAATCTCCTTGAATCGTTACAACTTCTTCATTTCCACATTGGCTCGCAAATTTCAGCAATTAACGTCATCAAAGATGCAATTCAAGAAGCTAGCCGCATTTATGTCGAATTAGCCCAGCTTGGGGCAGATATGAAGTATCTCGATGTGGGTGGCGGCTTAGGCGTAGATTACGACGGCTCGCAAACCAACTTCTACGCCTCAAAAAACTACAATATGCAGAATTATGCCAACGACATTGTGGCAGAGCTAAAAGACGCCTGTGCTGAGCGGAAAATACCTGTACCGACATTGATCAGTGAAAGCGGTAGGGCGATCGCATCGCACCAATCAATTTTAATTTTTGATGTTCTCAGTACTTGTGATGTGCCTTCAGTTGTGCCAAATCCACCACAAGCAGAAGAACCACCGATTATTCACAACCTATGGGAAACTTATCAATCAATTAACGTTGAAAACTATCAAGAAGCGTACCACGACATCACTCAATTTAAGGAAGAAGGCATCAACCGATTTAATTTAGGCATCTTAACGCTAAGAGAGCGTGCCAGGGTTGAGCGAATTTACTGGGCTTGCTGTGAGAAAATCACAAACATTACTCGTCAGCAAGAATATGTGCCAGATGACTTGGAAGAACTGGAAAAAATTATGGCTTCCATCTACTACGTCAATCTGTCTGTATTTCAATCTGCGCCAGATTGTTGGGCAATAGATCAACTATTTCCCCTCATGCCAATTCACCGCTTGGATGAGGAACCTACACGGCGAGGTATCTTGGCAGACTTAACTTGCGACAGTGATGGGAAAATTGACAAATTCATTGATTTACGTGATGTCAAGTCAGTTTTAGAACTTCATTCTTTTAAACCTGGAGAACCCTACTACTTGGGAATGTTCCTCAGCGGCGCTTACCAAGAAATTATGGGTAATTTGCATAACTTGTTTGGTGACACCAATGCAGTTCATATTCAATTAACACCTAAAGGATATCAAATTGAACACGTAGTTAAGGGTGATACTATGACCGAAGTCGTGGGTTATGTGCAATACGACTCAGAAGATTTAGTTGAAAGTATCCGCCAGCGCACTGAGCAAGCACTCGAAGAAAAGCGAATTACGCTGTCTGAATCTCAACGATTGCTACAAACATATGAGCAGAGTTTGAGTCGATATACTTACTTGTCTCCATAAATAGGAGTAGAGGTGCAGGGGAGATATGAGTCGTGAAGTGTTGAGCTTAAGGAAGTGATGAGTGTTGAGTTATGAGTTATTTTCTTGAATTCAAAATGTGCTAACGCACCGCTACGCTAACAAAATGTGCTAACGCACCGCTACGCTAACAAAACTCAAAACTAATCACTAGCCACTCTTTGAGTTGCTCCTCGCTCCTAATTTCCATTCCCCAGTAACTCAACGATCGCGCGATGTTCTAATGGTGGTTGTGACGGTTGGGGATAGCGAGAATCGGTGATTAGCCAGTCAAGAGCTGCCGCTTGCACATCAATTGTTGCACCATTTTTATCAACGCAGTAGCGTCCAAACACTAACTTGTCAACTAAGCGGACTCCAGGTCCCAAACGCGAGTAATCAAAAATTACACTGTTGTCTACTGTCGCGCCACTGCAAATCCAGCAATTAGGACCAATCATTGCTGGTCCAATAATTTTTGCACCGTCCTCAATGCGTGTCATGCCACCAATGTAAACTGGACCTGTGATATCTACTTTGTCCCAGTTCACAGCAACATTCAAGCCAGTATAGATTCCTGGAGCAACCTGATGACCAGGAATTTCCACATTTTTGATTTCTCTGGAGAGAACACCACGAATAGCGTGCCAGTAATCAGGAACTTTACCAATATCTACCCATTGGAAATCCATCACTAAACCATAAAATGGCGCACCAATTTCTACTAATTTAGGAAATAATTGGCTACCGATGTCATATTGCTGACCAGAAGGAATGTAATCCAAAACTTCAGGCTCAAAGATATAAATACCTGTGCTGATATTAGTACTCAGTGCTTCTTCGACTGCAGGCTTTTCTTGGAAAGCTTTAACACGTCCTGCATCATCAGTAACAACGATACCGTAACTAGAAACTTCCTCGCGAGGAACTGAGCGCATAATTACAGTTGCGATCGCACCTCTAGATTTGTGCCACTTGACAGCCGCAGTGAGATCTAAATCAATCAAAGCGTCACCACACAGAACCACAAACGTATCGTCAAAAAATGGCGAAAAATCCTGTATGCGCCGCATTCCACCCGCAGAACCAATTGCTTCACCAACTAATTCACCATCTTCAATGCGCCCCTCAAAAGAATAAGCAATCTGAACTCCAAAGTGTTGTCCGTCACGAAAATAGCTTTCAATTTCACCAGCTAAATGGCTGACGTTGACCATAATTTGGTCAAACCCATGCTGGCGTAGTAATTCTAAGAGAAATTCCATCACTGGCTTTTGCAGGATTGGAATCATTGGTTTAGGAATTGTGTAGGTAATTGGGCGTACGCGAGTACCCTTACCAGCCGCTAGGATCATCGCTTTCATAAATAGTTGCTCCTCAACCTCATGTTTTTATATACCTAAATTAATTGATACCTAATAATCGCCTAAATTCCAGCATTTAGTCATCATTGAAACCACTGACAGCTTTAAGTAGGGAGTAGGAGCGTTAGCGCAGCGGGACGAAGTCCGGAGCGAGAGGCGAGGGGAACCTGTGATTAGTTTTGAATTTTGAGTTTTGGAAAGCGAACAAAGGTGCCGGAGGCAACTATTTTAAGTTTTGTTAGCGTAGTGGTGCGTTAGCACGCTTTGTTAGCGTAGCGGTGCGTTAGCACATTTTGAATTGAAGAAAATAACTCATAACTCAACACTCAACATTCATAACTCTCTTAGGCTCAACACTTCACGACTCATAAATCCTATTCTCTCCTGCTTCCTCAGTTTCCCTAGTTCTCGAAAAACCCTGATCTTTGATTTTTGCTCCCTAACCTCTTATATTGCAGTAATTGTCCGAATTTTGATCTCTTGATAAAACTCATCTTGGGATAGCTCTACTTTTGACTGAGCAGATAGTAACAATAATGCCCAAAAAACGCTGACTCGTTCTTGAACAGGTGCGTGATTGGATGCGATCGCCTGTGGCGCTGCGCTGTGGGCAATCGCTCTTGAACACTTCATGCGAGTCCACAACTCTACCAATTGATCTAAGTTCAGCCACGTCTGTTCCTGCTGTCGATCATTATGCCAGCCAGAATTTAAAAACTGCTCAATTTCTGCTGCTACCTCGGTGAGGTTTTCCTGGTGCGCTAATTCAAGTGCTTGGCGTAGTTGTGTACGTGATGGCGAGGAAAGCTTGCGAGTGCGCGTGTTGTGTGACGATTCTGGTTGCGAAAGTTGCAATTGATTTGCCATTAATTGCAACTGAGTGATGAGTTCTTGCAGCGTAACTCGGCGCTTTTGTGGTGGCAAAGCTGCTGGGCGGCGACGTAATTGTTGTTCTAAAGGTAAACGCACTCTTGTGTTTTCGTTGGCGTCAAGAAAAATATCTTCTGCTGGTTGTAATTCAGCTTGCTGAAATTCTAGTTCAACCAATGTATTGGCTTTAAACAATACGAGCATTGATGCCGATAAAAAGGCTTGTCCTGATTGTGATAAATCTGCTTCAGTAGCTGTTTGGGCAATTTCATCTGCAGCAAGTACTTCACTCAAATATCGATCAATTACATCAATGACCTGAACATCCCAAGGATCAATTTCTCCTTTTTGGGCAAGATCAATCAAAAGTGTAATTTTTTCTAGTAGGTGCGCAGCATCCATAAGGTAAGGATCAGAGTCAGGGATCAAGGGTCAGGGGGTAACAATGATTTAACAGTAGGGGTGTCATACTACTTGCAATTCCTAAATACAATGTTTCCCTCATGGCATTGAGGAGCATTGTAGGGAATAGTAACGTTTTAAACAACTGATGAAAAATCTGAAAATTTAGCTGTAGTCAGGTGCTTGATGGTATGGTGATTATAGGTGGTCAAAAATTGACTAAAGTATATCAAACTCAATCGCCACACAGTAGCATATAAAATGCTAGTGCGATCGCCAAAATCTTAAATCTTTTGGACATAAAACGCTCCTGTCCTATTGTTGATCGCTGTAACTTAGCTTGATTGTTTTGATGGCAGCCGCCATAGGTGAATTACAGTACGGCAAATCATTTTGATTAAAGTGCGGCCAAGATGACAGCTAAACCTTAATCAGACAATAATGTTGAATCAACCTGACACGCTAGCCTTGCTTAATCTAGAATTTAAAATCTAATCTAGGGCACAAACAGCGATCGAGCAACATGAACATTAGCGTAGCGGATCTTCGTAAAGATTACACTCTCCAAGGCTTGCAGGAAAAAAACGCTGATCCTAATCCCTTTAGACAGTTCCAACTATGGTTTGACCAAGCGTTAGCTGCACAGATACCTGAACCTAACGCAATGACATTGGCTACTGCGACTTCAGACGGTAAACCTTCAGCAAGAATGGTGTTATTAAAAAACTTTGACGAGCGAGGTTTCGTATTTTTTACAAATTATTCCAGTCACAAAGGACAAGAACTTGCAGCTAATCCGCAAGCCGCCCTCGTATTTTGGTGGGCGGAACTAGAACGCCAAGTTCGGATTGAAGGACGTGTGGAGAAATCATCTGATGCAGAATCTAACGAATATTTTCAAAGCCGCCCATTAAACAGTCGTTTGGGGGCTTGGGCGTCAGATCAAAGCCAAGTCGTAGTTAGCCGCGAAGTTTTAGAACAGCGCTTGCAAGCACTTCAGCAAAAGTATGAACACGAGGATGTTCCTCGTCCACCTCATTGGGGAGGATATCGTTTAATTCCTCATCTGATTGAATTTTGGCAAGGACGCCCTAGCCGACTCCACGATCGCCTCAACTATCGTCGTCAGGAAGATGGTAGTTGGCAAAGGGAACGCTTGTCACCGTAAATAGGGGTGAGCGAAAGAGTGACTAAAGTGCTAAGCATTCAGGTTGCTTTACTTTCAGGAGTTAAACTTGGTGCTATCTGAGTTGTGGGATCGGGCATGAAGTTATAGCGCAAGTAAATTCCGGCTGTTATGAATAAAATAATGATAAAAGTGCCAATTCCTAATGGATTAGGTAGCCAGAAAATAGCTTCGAGGTGATTGAGTGCGCCTGGCTTAAATGTCCAAACAAGTTGTTTTTGTGCAATTTCGGGGGACACGGCATTTTCGTCAGTTTCGACGCTTTTAGCGCCCCAAGGAGTATTTAAGCGAAACTCCAAGTCAAGGATTTCATTAGGATTGACAAGGACGTTACCGTTAGTTGAAACCAAAGAAAGCGATCGCAGATCTAGTTCGTAAATAAGTCGATTTTTCAGTAAAAAGATAAAGTTGTTTTGGTTGAGCTTGAGCTGGGAATTGACAACTGGGATTTCAGATGGTTGGGTAATAGCTGTATTTGTTTTAGCAGTTGGATGAAAGAATTCATTGAACTTAGATTCAAGTTCTGCACCGTTATTAAAAGGAATTGTGACGGTGAGTTCTTCACTAGAAATGCGTTTGACTTTGCCATCAAGTTTACGGGCACGGCGTTCGATGCTATCTAACCACTCAGTAGCAGAATCACCACTGAAAGTCATTAAGCGATCGCCTAACTTAATATGCTGGATAATTTCGCCATGATTGGGGCTATCAAAATTAACTCCGGCTTGATACTGCACGCAGCCTGAAAGAAGCAGCGATGATAAAAGAACGATCCACAATAGCCGCCATCGTGCTAGAAATCGTAATAAAGTACGCAAAAAGCGAGTTTTATGCATTGTCAAAACTGCGGACATTAATCCTCCTATCGATTCAAATCGACCAAATCAACCCAACAAGTGTTAAAGCGATCGCTATCAGTGCTACCCAGATAAAGCGATTGTCTTTTGTATTTACTTTACTAGGATCAATAGGTTCAGGAATCACTGGTGTTTGGGACGGACGTTTTTTACTCACCGTACCACTAGCCAATCGCATTTGACTTTCATTATCGGGTAATGTACCCAAGTCAGGAATTTGTGTTAACCATTCTTGAGGGCGCTTGAGTTGCGGTGCTTGCAATATGTATAGTAATCGCCGCGCTTGTTTACTTGTTTCCGCATGGGGATGGCGCTTAAGTTGTTCGCACAATGACACAGCTTCTTGTCGCTGTTCTGCGGCTTCATATGCTGTTACTAGCCATATCTGAATCTCTCCTCCTAACCGAGTATTTCGGGCAACAAGGGCGCTGGCTTTTTCCAGATGTTGCACTGCTTCGCGGTACTTTCCCCGTTCAAATGCGGCTTTTCCCGCTTGGTACTCACTTTTAACAATTGCTTGTGTATCTGAACTCACGGTCTACTACAAGATATCTTCTTTCTTGATATTGCCACTTATCATCTGATTTTAGATGGAGTAAGTTCTATGCTACTTGCTCAAGCACGGGTTAAACTTTCCTAGCCGTGTTCTAAGCTACGGCATCGTTTGAAGTTAGTTGCTAACACTTAACTAGTAAAAAAATACTTTAAATCAAGAGGTAGTCATGAAACGAGTAGCCATTAATGGATTTGGACGGATTGGACGTGCGTTTTTACGGATTGCTTATGGTAAGCCAGATTTAGAAGTTGTTGCGATCAACGATATTGTATTAAAACCCGACTTAGCTGCGTATCTACTGCAATATGACTCAGTATATCGGCAGTTTCCTGCGGAAGTAGGCTATGACGATACAGGTTTGATGATTGATGGGAAAAAAATCGCACTTGTCGCAGAAAAAGATCCGGCGGCGCTTCCGTGGAAGCAGATGGATATCGATGTTGTTATCGAATCCACAGGGATTTTCCGCAGTGCAGATAAAGCCGGATTACACATTGAAGCTGGATGTAAAAAAGTGATTATTAGTGCGCCCGCTAAGGGTTCTACTGTACCCACGTTTGTGTATGGCGTAAATCACGAAAGTTACGCTCCAGAACGCGATTCTATAATTTCCGCAGCGTCTTGCACCACCAATTGTCTCACACCAATCGCCAAGATCCTGAATGATGAATTTGGCATTGAGAAGGCACTGATGACGACAGTTCACGCTTATACTGCCGATCAACGATTAGTAGATACAGGACATCCTTCAGAATGGGCGCGCGGACGTGGTGCAGCCCAAAATATTGTACCAACGACAACAGGCGCAGCAACGGCAGTTGCTTTGGTGTTACCAGAATTGAAAGGAAAACTTGATGGCATGGCGTTACGCGTACCGACTCCCACTGGTTCAGTAACCGATTTAAATGCAGTGTTGCAAAAGTCTGTGTCAGTAGAGGAAGTTAATGATGCTTTACGCAAGTATGCAACGAACGGAATGCGCGAGATTCTCAAAGTTAGTGAAGTTCCTCTGGTTTCTTCAGATTGTGTAGGAGATCCGCACTCGGCAATTGTAAACCTCTCTTCCACAAGTGTTCTTGGTGATAACTTTGTCAAGGTTCTCGCTTACTATGACAACGAATGGGGCTATGCAAATCGCTTGGTAGATTTAGCAAGTTACATTTTAACAGGGGTGAGGGGTGAGTGACTGGTGGCTAGTAGGAGAGTGGGAGAGTAAGAGAGTGGATTCTAATTGTTAATCCTACCCGCCTACCCTACTACCCTCTACCCCTCTGCTGCTCGTACTTTTTTTAGATTGGTAGGTATCATTAGTAGAAAAGAGCTATGGTAAAAGCCGCTAAAGAACATTTTTCGTCTTCGCAAGCGCGATCGCTCATTCTCTGGTTCGATCAGGTTGGCATTGCGGATATCCCTTTAGTAGGTGGTAAAAATGCCTCCTTGGGAGAGATGATTCAACATAACACATCGCAAGGTGTTAATGTTCCTAATGGTTTTGCAACAACAGCCCAGGCGTATCGCTACTTCATTCAAGCAGCGGGGTTAGAAGAAGAACTGCGATCGCTGTTTTGCGATCTTGATGTTGCTGATATTAATAATTTACGCCAAGTGGGGAAACGAGCGCGATCGCTGATTTTAAATACACCGTTTCCTCAAGACTTGCAGCAAGCAATAAGTCAAGCTTATCAAGAAATGTGCCTCCGCTACGGTACAGATACTGACGTTGCGGTTCGTTCGAGTGCGACTGCTGAAGATTTACCCGATGCGAGTTTTGCTGGACAACAAGAAACATATCTTAATATCAGCGGCATTCACAGAGTACTAGAAGCCTGCCATCGTTGCTTTGCTTCCTTATTTACCGATCGCGCGATTTCCTACCGACAAATTAAAGGATTCGACCACGTTGATGTAGCACTTTCTGTCGGCGTCCAGAAGATGGTGCGTTCCGATTTAGCAACTTCTGGTGTGATGTTTTCCATTGAAACCGAAACAGGTTTTCAAGATGCAGCACTAATTACAGCAGCCTATGGCTTAGGAGAAAATGTTGTTCAAGGTGCGGTAAATCCTGATGAATACTATGTTTTTAAACCAACTTTAAAAGCTGGATTTCGCCCAATTTTAGACAAAAGATTGGGAAGCAAAGAATTAAAAATGGTGTATGATGATGGTTCTAAACTCACTAAAAATATTAAAGTATCGCCTGAAGAAAAAAATCAATTTGCCCTCAATGACGAAGAAATCTTACAACTTGCACGATGGGCGTGTTTAATTGAAGATCATTATTCGCAAGTCCACGGCAAACACACACCGATGGATATTGAATGGGCAAAAGATGGAATTACTCAAGAATTGTTTATTGTCCAAGCGCGTCCTGAAACTGTACAGTCGCAAAAAAGTACTAATGTGCTGCGTAGTTATGAGTTTACCACTCAAGTTAAGGCACAGCCATTAATTATTGGACGAGCCGTGGGAAATGCGATCGCTCAAGGTAAAACCCACGTAATTACCGATGCAAGTAAAATTGATCAATTCCTACCAGGAGAAGTATTAGTTACCGATCGTACCGATCCTGACTGGGAACCAATTATGAAAAAAGCAAGTGCAATGATCACAAATCAAGGCGGGCGCACTTGCCATGCTGCAATTATTGCAAGAGAATTAGGGATTCCAGCAATTGTAGGATGTGGTCATGCAACATCTACTTTGCATACTAATCAAGATGTGACAATTTCTTGTGCAGAAGGTGAAGAAGGAAAAGTTTATGCAGATTTGTTGCCATTTGAAGTTAAAGAAATTACTCTAGAGAATTTACCTCGTACTCGTACGCAAATTTTAATGAATGTTGGCAATCCACAAGAAGCTTTTCGCCTAGCTGCAATTCCTAATGATGGGGTAGGTTTAGCCCGTTTTGAATTTATTATTGCTAACCATATTCAAGTCCATCCTTTAGCCTTATTAAACTACAACAAGTTAGACAATTTCGTTAAAACAAAAATTGCAGAATTAACTGCACTTTACGACAATAAACCACAATACTTTGTTGATAAATTAGCACAAGGTGTAGGAAGAATTGCTGCAGCTTTTTATCCTAAGCCTGTCATTGTACGGATGTCAGATTTTAAGAGTAACGAATACGCAAATCTGCTAGGTGGCAAACAATTTGAACCGGACGAAGAAAACCCGATGTTAGGGTGGCGAGGTGCAGCGCGATATTACGATGAAGGCTACCGCGATGGTTTTGCATTAGAGTGTCAAGCGATTCTGCGGGTACGCGAAGAAATGGGTTTAACGAATATTATTCCGATGATTCCTTTTTGTCGCACTCCCGATGAAGGGCGGATGGTGTTAGCAGAAATGGCAAAAAATGGCTTGAAGCAAGGTGAAAATGGCTTGCAAGTCTATGTGATGTGCGAATTACCCAACAATGCGATCATGGCGGAGGAATTTGCCGAAGTTTTTGATGGATTCTCGATTGGTTCTAATGACTTGACTCAGCTAACACTAGGAATTGATCGCGATTCTGCACTTGTCGCGCGATTATTTGACGAACGCAGTGCAGGAGTCAAACGAATGGTAAAAATGGCGATCGCTGCTGCAAAAAAACACAATCGCAAAATTGGTATTTGCGGACAAGCACCCAGCGATTATCCTGAATTTGCCCAGTTTTTAATCGAACAAGGAATCGATACAATTAGTCTAAATCCTGACTCTGTATTAAAAACAACGCTGATAATAGCAGCAGCAGAAGCAGAAGTTGAGGAGAGATGACATGATGTGTTGAACTATTTTTCAAATTGGTACTGCATAGATGAATGCTGGTGTTGAGTGGGCAAATCCACCGTCGAACCTCTCTTTACTTAGTAACGAAGTTCATGTGTGGCGGGTGACTTTAGATATTGATGCAACAATTGTCCGCAGTCTTTTTGCTACTTTGTGCGCTACAGAAAAGCAGCGAGCAGAACGTTTTTATTTACAATTACATGGCGATCGCTTTATCGTTAGTCGTGGGGTACTCCGACAAGTTCTCGCTAGCTATCTCCAGATTCAACCCAACGAAGTTGACTTTAGCTACAACTCCCACGGTAAACCGAGTCTTGTTGTCGCAGATAAAGAACCTCTACGCTTTAATGTATCGCACTCGCAGGAACTTGCCTTAATTGCAGTTACCCAAAATTGTGATGTCGGAGTCGATCTTGAATACATCCGCAATGATTTTCCTTGTCAAGAAATTGCAGAAAGATTTTTTTCACCAACTGAAGTCGCTGTGCTGCGATCGCTTCCGCCACATTTACAAATAACTGCCTTTTTCAACTGTTGGACTCGCAAAGAAGCTTTTATCAAAGCAACAGGAAAAGGGTTATCACTGCCATTAGACAAATTTGATGTTTCCCTCACCCCAGGAGAACCCGCGAAGTTACTATACACTTCGTGGGATGAATCTGAAGCTCAACTTTGGACACTGCAAGAAATTATTCCTGATGCTGGATATGTAGGAGCGATCGCAGTACCTAGAAATAATTGGTGTATTCAGCAGTATAAGTATGATTTTTAGTTCGTAGTAGTTGCCTCCAGCACGCTACGCGAATGTAATTCGTAATTTTAGTTATATTATCTTCCTACCCTCGTTTCTAGATTGTGCTAGCAATGAACTCAGACGTCCGTTAAAATCTAAATCTGCATCAACATTCTAAAAAAGCAATGACAAGGAACGGCATTGGTATTCGCACAGCGCAACTACGTTCTCACCGAGTTGTCGGACAAATTCACGTTTACGATGGTGCCGGAAAAGGTAAGTCTCAAGCAGCTTTAGGCGTTGTTTTACGCTCCATTGGATTGGGAATTAATACTCGTAGCGCTACCCGCGTTTTGTTACTGCGGTTTCTTAAAGGACCAGGACGTGCTTATGATGAGGATGGCGCGATTGAAGCATTGCAACAAGGTTTTCCGCATCTCATCGATCAGGTACGCACTGGAAGAGCAGAGTTTTTTAGTGCTGATGAAGTGACTCGTTTTGATCGTCAAGAAGCACGGCGCGGTTGGGATGTTGCTAAAGGCGCGATCGCTTCTGGCTTATATTCAGTTGTCGTGTTAGATGAACTGAATCCTGTGTTGGATTTAGGATTACTTCCCGTTGAAGAAGTTGTTCAAACACTCAAATCAAAGCCAGAGGAAGTCGAAATTATTGCGACAGGAAGAGGTGCGCCACAACAACTGCTAGATATAGCCGATTTACACTCGGAAATGAAACCTCACCACCATGCGACAGCCGCCGAAAAAGGAATTTCTGGAATTGAAATCTACACAGGTGCTGGTAAAGGTAAATCCACCAGTGCATTGGGTAAAGCCTTACAAGCGATTGGGAGAGGAATTAGTCAAGACAAATCACACCGCGTTTTGATTATGCAATGGCTCAAAGGTGGCAGTGGTTACACTGAAGACGCCGCGATCGCAGCTTTACAACAGTCATATCCTGCCTTAGTCGATCATCAACGTTGTGGGCGCGATGCCATTGTTTGGCGCAGTCAACAGCAAGAATTAGATTATGTAGAAGCAGAACGCGGTTGGGAAATTGCCCGTACAGCGATCGCCTCTGGTTTGTATAAAACTATCATCCTCGATGAACTCAATCCTACAGTTGATCTAGAGCTATTACCCATAGAACCGATTGTCCAAGCACTACTGCGCAAACCCCGCGACACTGAAGTTATCATTACAGGGCGCTGCCACAATCCACCAGCCTATTTTGATTTAGCTAGCATTCATTCTGAAGTATTCTGCCACAAACACTACGCAAACCAAGGAGTTGAATTAAAGCAAGGCGTAGATTTTTAGTAATATAGAATACATTAAGGTGCAATAATGGAAAATACTCAAGTTCTCGATCTCGTGGCAGGCGGTTTAGCAGTCGTCATTCTCATCGGCGGCTACTTAATGATGTTCACTGACATCTTGACAAAAAAGAAGTAGTGTGATTTTTGTACAGGCATTTTGTCTGTCAGCGCGATGAACGATCAAAGTCAGCAGCAACGATCGCTTGTGCGATCGCTCCAAGAATACCTGCGGGGAATTGCCGGAGGGTTACTATTTAGCTTACCCTTGCTTTACACAATGGAAGTTTGGTGGGCTGGATTTATTACCCATCCTTTGCGCCTACTGATATACGTTCTTGCCACTTTTAGCTTGTTGCTTGGTTACAACCGTTACGGCGGTTTACGTCGTTCAGCGAGTCCATTGGAAGTTGCTATTGATTCGGTTGAAGAAATGGGGCTAGGATTAATCATTGCTGCGATATTTCTCTGGCTTTTGGGGCGAATCACGGCAGAAATGACTCTTAATGAAATCGCTGGCAAAATTATCATCGAAGCCATGACAGTTGCAATTGGTGTATCTGTTGGTACGGCACAGCTAGGTGGAGGTGAAGGCGGACAGCAAACAGATAGTGGCATGAAAAGCAATTCATCGCTAGACGATCCTGATCCCACACCTTTTTTGACAAAAAGCAATGGTGACTTCGGCGGACAGTTAACAATCGCTTTATGTGGTGCAGTGTTATTTGCTGCTAATGTTGCCCCTACAGAAGAAATTATTCAGCTCGCAGTAGAAAGTAATTCATGGCGGCTTGTAGGTTTTGCCCTTGTCTCAATGCTCATGGGGGCAATGATTCTGTTTTATAGTAACTTCACTGGCACACAGCGATTCTCTAAAAAACGCGGCATCGTCAACGTGATTTATGGCACAGTTGTTACTTATGCGATCGCTTTAGTTGCTTCCGCCGCAATTTTATGGTTTTTTGGGCGCTTTGATAATATGTCCTTGATGACTTGCTTAGCACAAACCGTTGTTTTAGGACTTGCTGCAACTTTAGGCGCTTCAGCAGGAAGACTTCTACTGCAATGAAACAACTAGAAAAAAACTGGTTAGAGTGGATTGTGTTTGCAATTAGTCTTGTCTTAGTGGTTGGAACATTAGGATATCTAGTCTACGATGGAACAAATACAGCAAACTCACCTCCAAGCTTTGAATTTCAACTTGGGCAACCACAGCCTCAACAAAATTACTTCGTTGTCCCAGTATCAGTAACTAATCAAGGTGACGAGACGGCTGAGGGAGTTCTTATTGAAGTTGTCCTAGAAAGTGATGGAACTGAACAAGAAACAGCCGAATTTGAAATTGCCTTTTTACCAAGACAATCTACCCGTGAAGGTTGGGTAACATTTAAAACCGACCCGCGTACGGTAGATCAGATGTCAGCACGAGTCATGGGTTTTGAAAAACCTTGAGAGAGAAGTAGATTCTTGTTAGCTTTTAGCGTTGAACTCGGAACCTTATTTTTTGCTTTGAAGTCTGGATAGATAACAGTGTTTGATACTAATGCGCTACTCTATTGCATCAAATCATACTGAGAAGCACTCTCCTGCAATTGTTCTCAGGAATGATGGCAATTCTTAAGTATGCGAAATAGTGATTTCGTTCTTAAAGGAGAACGTTTAATATGAATCGTGTTAATTCTTGGCATTCTGGAACAGCTGCATTTATGGCACTTGCCGTAACAACGAGTACCATCACTCCTTTAATGTTATCAACTCCTGCAGCTGCGCAACTCTTTCCTCAACAACCTTATCCTTCCAGAACCTATCCTTCACCAAATTATCCTTCTACTACACAAGTCACAATTCCGGCAGGCACTACAATTCCAGCGCGGTACGATGAAGCTGAACGAATCGTTGTCACTCCCAACGAAACGATGTCCCTAACCCTGACAGTAGCAACAAACATCATTAACCGTAGCAATACTGTATTAGTTCCCGTTGGCAGTCAAATTGTCGGACAAATCCAACCTGTTTATGGTGGTTCGCAGTTTGTGGCAAGAGAACTTGTATTGCCAAATAACCGACGGCAGGGTATTAATGCTTCTTCAAGAGTGTTTAGCCAAACTCAACAAATCACCAGAGGTTCCAACACGAATTCGATCTTAAAAGGTGCAGCCATTGGCGCAGCAGCAGCAGCAGCAGTCGCAGCAATTACAGGCGATCGCGCGATCGCAACTGAAGAAGTCCTCGGTGGTGCTGGATTAGGAGCATTAGGAGGAGTTTTACTAGGACGCAGACGCGCGGAAGTTCTTGTCATCAATCCTACGACGGACCTTAACCTAACGCTTAACTCAAATCTACCCCTGTCTACCTACTAACTTAAGAAGCTGCTGAACTCCCAACTATGTATACACTGAAAAGCGGATAGCTAGTTGTCTGTTGTGGGAGAAGTACTGATGTCGCAAGTAGACGAAATTCTCGCGTTTTGGTTTGAACAACCGAATGCAGCTGATTACGGTAAACAACGCACGTTCTGGTTTACTAAAAGCCCTGAGATTGATCGAGAAATCTGCGCACGATTTTTGAGTGACTACGAACAAGCTGCGACTCATCAATTAAGCTCTTGGCAAGAGTCACCCCGCAGCTGCTTAGCATTAATTTTGCTACTAGACCAGTTTCCCCGCAATATCTTTCGCGGTACTCCTAAAGCTTTTGCTACCGACACCGCTGCTCTTACCACAGCACAGCACGCAGTTACTCAAGGTTTTGATCGAGAACTACTCAACGTACAGCGCTGGTTTATTTATTTGCCCTTTGAACACAGTGAAAATCTTGAGCATCAACGCCAGTGTGTTGAATTGTTCGCATCACTAAAGGACGATCCTGAAAGTGCTTCAGCAATAGACTACGCTCAGCGTCATCTAGCAGTCATAGAGCGGTTTGGGCGCTTTCCCCATCGCAACGAAATCCTCGGTCGCAAGTCAACTCCAGAAGAACTAGAGTTCCTCCAACAGCCAGGTTCGTCATTTTGAGTGGCAAGTAGTGGTTGGTAGCTAGCGATTAGTGGGAGTGTAGGAGTGTGGGCGTGTGCGCGTGTAGGAGAGATCTAAATGCTATGTTTCCCTGATACCCGCCTACTCTACTACCCTACTACCCGCTGACCTCTGCTCTCTTCTACTGTGGAACAACTTGAATCTGTGCTGGTTGCGAGGGTGGTTCTTGTAAAGCAGCTTGAATGCGAGGTGAAGCAAGTAGTTTTTGCGTATCGGCAATCAAACGATCGCCCCATAACTGCTCGCGTAAAAACTGCACATCACCATAACGTTGGTCGATGCGTAAAGCGGCTTCTCCCATTGCGATTGCGCGTTGCTGATCGCCTCTAACATAAAGTGCAACTGCCATAGCAAGTTGTGGTTCTGCAGCTTGTTTGTCAATACTTAATGCGGCTTGCCAATGCTTCACTGCTGCATTTATATCGCCTTGTTCGTATTTAATTAAACCAATATTATTTGTTGCAGGCCAGAACTTTTTATCAGAGGCGATCGCTCTGTTGTACTGATTGATTGCTTGCGGAAACTGTCTAAGCTTATAGTAGGCATTACCTAAATCAAACAGTCCCTCTGGATCGTTGGGTTTTAACTTCAACCCAGCTTGCAAAGTATCCACGGCTGCTTGGTATTTACCTTGTTGAAAATGAGCTGATCCCAAGGCAAACATAATCGATGCATTTTTTGGATCTAACACCCTAGCTTGATCCAAGGCGGCGATCGCTTCATCGTATCTGTTCGTCTGCAAATACAAACCACCCAACAAAAACCATGACTGATAGCTTCTTGGAGCTAATTGAGTTGCTAGTCGCGCTCTTGGTAAAGCTTGTTCATACTGTTGAAATTGTGCCAGTTGCGCTGCTTCCTGCGCCAAACTTAACCCTTGTTGCTCTAAAGCAGCTGAATTTAGTTGCGGTGTGCGGGGAATCAGTGCTTGTCCCAATGCTGGTTTTGTGACACCCAGTAAGGCACAGACAATCAAGAATTTTATCCAGAATTTGTGATTCGGCACAGTACAGCCTCAAACAATAATCTACAGAACCTTCAGCTAGCTTAAACTATTCCGGAGGGAATATGTAGGGGATAGTAGGGTAGGCGGGTAGTTGGGGAGACTAAGAGAGTTATGAATGTTGAGTGTTGAGTTATGAGTTAAGAAAATTCTTTTAATTCAAAATGTGCTAAGGCACCGCTACGCTAACAAAATTCAAAACTCAAAACTCTATTACCTACACTCCCACACTCCTACTCTCTTACTAGTCATTCGCCCTTTGTTCATCTTTTGTGATAAAAATCTCTACTTGTCTTTCACAGCTTAGATTAACATAACGTGTAAAGTGCGGTAGTGAGAGGACAATTGTTGTGGCTAAGGGAGTAGAAACGCACATCAGGGCGAAAATTCAACCTGTGGCAGTACAAGCCAAAAGGCAAGCGAAAGAAGCTAAACAGCATTTACTGCTGATGCTATGGTCAATGCGCAAGCGCAACCCTTTATTATTTTGGGGTGGCATCATTTCGATGTCTATGGCTTTTGGAGCAAGTGTGGCATTGTTTGCGCCAATATGGCCGAATAGCAATACTTTTAATCAAGAAAGACAATTCACTGGGCAAGGATTTATTAAAAGGCGATCGCCTGTAGACTTTTGGGCTGATGCTTCCCAATATCAAATATCACGTCCAGTTAACATTTTGGTAATGGGGATTGATCCTCCAAAAAATACAACCAACCATGCATCAGGAGTTTTTGCTGGTTCTAGCGATACAATGCTGCTTGTGCGCTTAGACCCTACAAACCAATCTATGAAAGTGCTTTCTATCCCCAAAGATAGCCAAGTTGTCATTCCTGAAATGGGGTTAGAAAAAATATCTCTAGCTAATGCTAACGGTGGTCCTGCTTTAGCTGCAAGAGTCGTTAGCCGTACTTTAAATAATGTTCCGATTGATCGCTACGTTCGGATTACCACAAATGCTTTTCAAGAACTCATTAATGCGTTAGGTGGTGTTGAGGTTTTTGTCCCTCAACAAATGTCATATGTAGATGCGACTCAAAAGTTAGAAATTAACTTAGCCGCAGGATGGCAAACTTTAGATGGCGACCAAGCACAACAATTCGCGCGATTTCGTAATTCAAATGTTGGTGATTTAGAACGCTCGCAGCGACAGCAGATGTTACTCAAGGCAATTCGCGATCGCCTGACTAGCCCTACTGTATTACCAATACTGCCTAGACTAGCTCGGTCAATGCAAAGTCATATAGATAGTAACTTGAGCTTAATTGAAATGCTCGCAATCGTAAACTTTGGCATTACAGTAGAACCACAAAATTTTCAAATGATACTAGTTCCAGGTAGTCTCAGTCCTCTTAGTTTAGATCCGAGTAGCTACTGGTTGGATGGTATTGGTATTAACCAAGTAATGAGCGAGTATTTTGATGTTAGACCTCTTGGGGGAATGCAAGCATCCCGCAGGCGATCGCTGACCTCTCTCAAAATTGCAGTGCAAAACGCTTCTGGCGACCCTAGTTTAAGCGATCGCGTCATCAAGTATTTACAAGAGCGTGGTTTTGAACGAGTCTACACTGTTTCTGATTGGCTTGACTCGCAGCGTCAAACAGAAATCGTTGCTCAACAAGGTAATTTAACAGCCGCAACCGATCTGCAACAGATTTTGGGTTTAGGGATTGTAGAACCTACTGCAACTGGCGATCTCGATTCACATCTAACGATTCGTATTGGTCAAGATTGGACACAGCAACAGTAACTAAAACGGGGCTAGTAGCTAGTTATGAGTGATAGCGATCCTACTTAAGTTGTAAGGTTTTTTTGGAAACGAACTATTAAGAACACATTGCCTGTAAGAGTTGCTGTTAGCCGCAGGCGTTAGGATAAGTCACAAACAGAAGAGAGGAGGAATTCTGATGAATTATCTAGGATTGCTGTAAGAAAATTCTTCAAAATTCAAAACTCATATCACTCTCTCAAATTTCTCCGTTTTTACTTTAGGCTAATAAACAGGCAGCAGGAAAAATCAGATATTCTAGAAAAAAGAGCTTCCAAATAAACTGATAGAAGTTTGCGATCGCGCTTTTGTCTTGTAAATCGACCTGCCAACTGCGCCACCACATCAGCCCTAACAATAGCAAATGAATACTGATTAAAAATACAACATTAACTTGAGGCAGCCATGCAGCAAAAAGCATTCCTAAATAGCAAATTGTCAGTACCCAACGTGCAAGATCAAAGACAGTCTTCTGTCCTAACTTGATCGTCAATGTTGTAATTTGATATTGGCGATCGCCTTCGATATCTGGAATATCCTTAAAAATAGCGATCGCCAACGTAAACACCAAAATGAACGCTGTTAGTGTCCAGACAACGGCAGGAATCGAGCGTTCAATCTGCAATACCCAACTAAAGTGCAAAAATAGTCCCAAATTTACGATGGCACCGCGTACTGAGAAGATGCACAGCGCTGCCCAGAAGGGAAACCGCTTCAACCGAATTGGTGGTAAAGAATAAACAGTACCAATTGCTAAGCTAATTGCCACCATTCCTAACAAATATGGTCCCAACATCCACGCTAAGAGTAACGCTAGCAAACCTGTCACTGCAACAATAGTTTGCCCCGTACGCTGCGAAAACTCACCAGATGCGAGCGGTAAATGGGGCTTGTTGATTTTGTCAATTGCGACATCTTCTAGTTGATTTAGCCCCACAATGTAGACATTGCCACACAAACAAGCAACCCAAGCACCCAAAGGAGAAAGTAAAGATATATTGCTTCGGGCGATCGCATAAGTCAGCACATACACTCCCCACACACTTAAACTTGTACCAATAATTGTGTGCGGACGCGCAAACTTCCACAAAGCATGTAACCAGCCACGCCACCCCAACTGCTGCAATCGCTCAAAAACTTGACTCATCAACTCCTCTGCCCCTCTGATCCTCTGTCCTACTTCCTGCCACACAATAAACCAAACCGAATTAACCCGCGTTCATAACCGCGACTCATCAACCCCAAAGACAAAGCTGCTTGAATCGTATCCCAACCCGAAAACAGCAACCCCAAAAGCGCACCAGGATTAAGCGCTGAATCAATCACAACATTCCAAAATGGGGCAACAGCCGTTGACCAATCAGCAGTGCGCAGATCTTGTAAGCCAAGATTGCGGGCGATCGCTTCGTATTCTGGTAGCGAAATGACATAAGGTAAACAATAAACTCGGTAAATTTCCTCTAAGTGTTTGCGTTCATCAGCAGTCAGTTCTCCTGCACTACCACCAGTAGGACGATGACACCAAGTGACCATTAACAACGTGCCACCAGGTTTTAGCACTCGATAGCATTCCTGCATAAACTTTGCCTTATCAGGCATATGTTCGCCACTTTCGAGGGACCAGACAAAGTCAAAACTTGCGTCTGCAAAGGGCATATTTAAGGCATCTGCCACTTGAAACTGAGTTTGTTGACTTAATTGGGCAGCAGCCGCGCGATCGCTTGCTCTTGCCGCTTGCACAGGGCTAAGGGTAATACCTGTAACATGAGCTTGCAGTTTTTCTGCTAAATATAAAGAACTGCCACCAATTCCACAGCCTACATCAAGAATGTTTTGTGCTTGTTCGACTTGGGACCACTGCAGTAATTCTTCAATCAAGTCAATTTGGGCTTGTCTGCGCTCTTTCTTATCCTTACCTGCTGCACCATAATACCCGTGGTGCATATGTTCGCCCCAAATTTGTTCCCACAGTCCAGAAGAAGCGTCATAAAATTGTTGAATTCTTTGATTTAGTGTTGCACTCATGAACCTACCACAGTGAGCCAAAAACCAATTAGCCTAGCAATTGATACTCGTAGGCTACCATGTGTGGTTTAAATTAAGTTGAGCTTTTTCTCATTTCTTACTTGTCCTTTCCTCATATGACTGTTTCTCGCTCGATTTGCTTTGGGTTTCTTGCTGTCATTACCGTAGGAACTATTTTACTGATGATGCCGTTTTCTACCAGCAGTGGGATGTGGAATAACCCAATTGTTGCTCTATTTACTGCGACTTCTGCAGTATGTGTTACAGGATTAGCTGTGGAAGATACCGGAACCTATTTTTCTTTCTGGGGTCAACTTTTTTTACTAATATTGGTGCAGATCGGCGGACTTGGCTACATGACAGCCAACACCTTTCTTTTACTGCTACTAGGACGCAGATTTAGCCTCAAGGATAAAATTGCCATTCAGCAATCTTTAGATCGACCAGGAATTCACGGTAGTACGCAAATCTTGCGTTCAATTATTGCTTTAACAGCAGTTATGGAAATTACAGGAATCTTAGTGCTACTACCAGTATTTAATGCTGATTATGGATTTACTCAAGGTTTATGGTTAGCAGTTTTTCATAGTATTAATTCTTGGAATAATGCAGGTTTTAGTTTGTTTCCTGATAGTTATATCAGATATCAGTTTTATTTACCTCTAGTCATTCCAGTTTCTGCCTTAATTATTCTTGGTGGTATTGGCTACCCAGTCATTTTTGAAATGTATTTATGGATGCGCGATCGCCTCTTAAGAAAACCATATCGCACCGTTTTTTCATTAAACTTTAAAGTAGCCACAAGTACAACTTTAGCATTACTGGTTATTGGAACAATTGCTTTTTTATTTATTGAATTAAGAAATCCTGAAACTTTTGGCACGGTCAATTTTGGCAATCAACTAGTTTTAGCTTGGTTTCAATCAGTGACAACACGAACTGCAGGTTTTAATTCCATTGATATCGGTCGAATGACAACAGCAGGACTCTTTTTAACAATTGCTTTGATGTTTATAGGTGCAAGTCCTGGTGGTACTGGCGGTGGAATTAAAACAACAACAGCTAGAGTACTCGCAAATTGCACTAAAGCAATTTTACAAGGTAAAGAAGATGTAGAAATGTATCAGCGACAAGTTCCTATATCGTTAATATTAAAAGCTATTGGTGTTGTCGTTGGTTCAACAGTAACAGTGATTTTGGCAACAATTTTAATGTCTATTACAGATCCAGCAGTCAACTTTATCAAAATCCTTTTTGAAGTTGTTTCTGCCTTTGCAACAGTTGGACTTTCAACAGGAATCACTGCTAGTGTTTCTGCATCTGGTAAGCTAATTTTGATCGTCACAATGTTTGTCGGACGAGTCGGAATTTTACTACTAATGGCTGCTTTACTCGGAGATCCCCGCCCTCGCGCCATCCGCTACCCCGAAGAAAACCTCTTGGTAGGATAGTTGTAGAGAAAATGTCTGGTTAGTTACGAATATGAACCATACACTGCTAGGGTAGAAATCAAGCATTTCGTACAGAGTTTTAATCAAACAAGGTTTTCTCATTTAAGGGATCAAGCGTGAATCTATCTTCTTTAGGTTTTTTCCGCAGTCTACGCCAAGGTAATCATCAATTTGCAGTTATTGGGCTAGGACGATTTGGCAGAGCGGTATGTTCGACACTATATCATCTAGGTTACGATGTGTTGGCAACAGATATTGACGAAAAAAGAGTTTCCCAGGTTTTGACAGATCAAATTGCTGCTCATGCAGTTCAACTTGATTCAACTCAGCCTACAGCACTAAGAGAAGCGGGAGTTTTTGAGTTTGATACGGTGATTATTGCGATTGGTAACTATCTTGAGGAGAGCATAATTACTACGTTAAACGTGAAAGAAGGCGGAGTTCCTCACGTCGTTGCTAAAGCTTCTTCCGAAGTTCATTATAAGTTATTACAAAAAGTAGGAGCAGATCACGTTGTCTTTCCAGAATATGAAGCAGGATGTGCATTAGCGCGATCGCTAACGAAACCAGCAATTTTAGATCGCTTTGATCTTGACCCAGATAATAGCATTGTGGAAATTATCGTACCCGATGAATTTAACGGCAAAACAATTGCTGAATTGAAACTCCGCAGTCGCTTTGGTTTGAATTTGATTGCCGTCAGTCACAATGGTAAGTTTGTGATTAATCCTGAACCAAACGATCGCCTAGAAAAAGGATGCGCAATGGTTGTGATTGGCTCAAATCGAGATATCAATCGATTACCTATATAATAGCGGCACGCAAGCACGAAGTGCGAAAATGACAAGCGCAGCTCCTAAAATTAAAGATGGCAACTCAACTCAAAGTCATTGTTCTTGATGACGATCCTACAGGTTCGCAAACTGTTCACAGTTGTTTACTTCTGACGCGCTGGGATGAAAAAACTTTACAACTAGGATTAAGTGATGACTCGCCAATTTTCTTTGTTTTAACAAATACGCGATCGCTTCCGCCAGAACAAGCAGCATCAGTCACTCAAGAAGTATGCCACAATCTCAAAGCTGCGATCGCCGCCGCTGGAATTGACGATTTTCTCATTGTCAGTCGCTCAGATTCAACCTTACGCGGACATTACCCGATTGAAACTGATGTCATCGCTGCAGAACTTGGTTCCTTTGATGCTCATTTTTTAGTTCCAGCGTTTATTGAAGGCGGGCGGATTACTCGCGACAGCATTCATTATCTCATTGTTGATGGCATTCCAATTCCAGTACACGAAACTGAATTTGCTCGTGATTCAGTTTTTGGCTACACCTACAGTTACTTACCAGATTATGTTGCCGAAAAAACTCAAGGACGCATTAGCCCCGCTCAAGTTGAACGATTTTTACTCAATGATATTCGTAGTGGTACAGACGTTGCCGGAAATGTCTCAACACTTGAAAGACTACAAAATCTCACAAATAATCAATGTGTTGTAGTTGATGCAGAAACACAAGACGATCTCAACCGCTTTGCGCAAGATGTTCTCGCCGCAGCAAAGCAAGGTAAACGCTATTTATTTCGCAGCGCAGCAAGTTTACTCACAGCACTAGCACAATTACCACCACAGCCAGTACCACCAGAGGAAATGTCGCAATATGTCCGCGCAGGTAAACCAGGTGTCGTGCTTGTTGGTTCTCACGTCAAAAAGACAACAGAACAATTAGAAAAACTCTTGCAAGAATCTGACGTAGTAGGCATCGAAGTTGATGTCGCCCAGTTACTCACCGACTCATTAGAACAACCCCATCAGTTATTAGACGCAACGCTAGAAAAAATCTATGCTACCCACGCGGCTGGTAAAACTCCTGTAGTATTTACTAGCCGTGAAGAACTAGTTTTTGCTGATGTTCAGACACGTTTGCAGTTTGGTATATCTGTTTCAGCACTGCTGATGGATATTGTCCGCGGCTTACCCAGCGATATTGGGTTTTTGATTAGCAAAGGAGGCATCACGTCTAATGATGTCTTAAGTACAGGTTTAGCTTTAACAACAGCACGGCTTCTTGGGCAAGTTTTAGCTGGTTGTTCAATTGTCCGCACTCCATCAGATCATCCTCATCCTGACTTACCCGTAGTCTTATTTCCTGGTAATGTTGGCGATGCTAATGCTCTGACGACGGTTTACAGAAGACTACAAAGACCTCACGAATAACTTACCAATCTAAGAGTTGATTTTAGTTTTATCTACCGTAGATACAGTGCGATGGTCGCTTGCTGCATGCCATTTGTTGAGTACATCTTTAATCAATACTTCTTTAAGCCAAATCTGAACCACAATCAGTAGTGGAATGGCGAGAAACAAACCCAAAAACCCAAAAAAACTAGCAAACACTATCACTGCCAAGATCGTAAATACTGGTAAGAGCGCAACTTCTTGTTGCATAATTAGCGGTACTAAAATCAAACTCTCAACTTGTTGAATGACAACATACAAACCAATGACAGCAGGAGCTTTCCAAGGTGCATCAAGTAGAGCAAGTAAAGCTGGAGGAAAAACACTCAAAGTTGGTCCAATATTAGGAACAAACTCCAGTAACCCTGCTAAGGCAGCATTGACTAGTGGCAGTGGTACGCGTAGCACGGATAAACCAGTAAAGCTCAACAAACCTACAAAAAGCATTGTGATTAAAGTCCCTTTGATCCAGCCAATCAGAGCAACTTCACACTCTCGCAGAATGAGATCAACTCGCCGTCGATAAAAAGCAGGAAAAATCCGCATCAAAAGCCGACGGTAGGGCGCAGGATTAGCTAGCAACATCAGAGTGATAACTAAAAACAACAGCAAGCTCAAAAATGCGGTCAGTGAAACATTAAGCAAGATTAAAAAATTGCCCAAAATTTGAGCAATCAAAGATTGCAGCTGCCCTGCAAGACTGCTGAGAATAACATTAAAATTATTCAAAACTTCTACAGGAACGACTGTTTGCAGCCAGTTGTACCAAATTCTGAGTCGATTGGACACCACAGGTATGAGTAATACCAGTTCTTGTAATTGCTCAATAATTCGCGGCACAATAACTGCAAAAAAGCTGATAATTAAAGCTAGCAAGACAGTCATTGTCATAGCGATCGCAATACCTCGATTGATGCGATATCGCTCGATACTGCGCACAACCCGATTTAAAAGTGTTGCCAGAACAATAGATGCAAATACTAAAAGAGCTATTTGCTGAACCTGCCACAAAATGTAGAGTGAGATTGCAAGAGCAAGCAAACCCAGCCATTGCCCAAATGTCACGGTTTTGCCTCCATCTTCAAGCTATTGCATGAGGTGTGCTGATACTGTAGTCTTTAGAAACTTAGGTGTCGTCCTCCTTAAGTCTTGGCAGTCAACTAATTGCTAACGGCTAATCTTTTGACTGAAAAAGATCCAGTTCTCCTTCAGAACTAATCTAAGATGATATTAAGTTGGTTTCCCAAACCAGTGTTACATGACTGATTCTGCCTTGCCAGAAATAGAAAACGCAGCAGTCCCTCCCTCAAATACGGTGAATGTTAACTTACAAGTTCGCCTCAAGGGTGAGGGAGAAAAGTTGTTATTGATTTTGCCGACAGAAACCGATGCGACGGCAACAAATTGGTCTGATCTTTGGCAACAATTAAAGCAGCGGCTAAATGGCGGCGATCGCTTTTGGCAACCCAGCACAAATGTCCATCTCATAGCGACAGATCGGTTATTAGACGCTCAACAACTTCAAGCAATTGCCGATGCTTTATCAGAAGTTCAACTGCAGTTAACCCGCGTGTTTACTAGTCGCCGTCAAACAGCTGTTGCCGCAGCAACCGCAGGCTATAGTGTCGAACAAACATCTGTTACTAAAATTAATCAAACATTAAACGCCACCCCTGTACCCCTGGCAGAACCACTGTATCTCCAAATGACTGTGAGATCTGGTATGGAAATTCGTCATGCAGGTTCCGTAATTGTGTTAGGAGACCTTAACCCAGGTGGTACTGTAGTGGCAAATGGCGATATTCTAGTTTGGGGTCGTTTGCGCGGAGTTGCCCATGCAGGTGCTGCTGGTAATTCTAAGTGTCTAATTATGGCACTGCAAATGGAACCAACGCAGCTGCGGATTGCAGAATTTGTCGCGAGGGCACCGACGAATGTTCCATCTCAGTTTTATCCAGAGGTTGCTTACGTCATGTCTGAAGGTATTCGGATCGCTAAAGCTGCTGATTTTTCTAAATCCCAATTTTCGTTACCATCATGAAGCGCATTATCGTAACTACCTCTGGTAAAGGAGGGGTAGGTAAAACCACAGTCACCGCCAACCTGGGCATGGCATTAGCCCGACTAGGGCGTAAAATTGTTTTGGTGGATGCAGATTTTGGGTTAAGAAACTTAGATTTGCTTCTGGGATTAGAAAATCGGATTGTCTATACGGCAATGGAAGTCGTATCAGGTGAATGTCGTTTAGAGCAAGCCTTAGTAAGAGATAAACGCGAATCAGGGTTGGTCTTGCTTCCTGCGGCACAAAATCGCAACAAAGAGGCAATCACTGCTGAACAGATGAAACAGCTTGTAGATTCTTTGACAGAAATGTACGACTATGTTGTCATCGACTGTCCGGCTGGCATCGAAATGGGGTTTAAAAATGCGATCGCCGGTGCAAAAGAAGCATTAATCGTCACGACACCAGAAATTGCGGCAGTACGAGATGCCGATCGCGTCATTGGTTTACTCGAAGCTCAAGGAATCAAAAATATTCATTTAATTGTCAACCGCCTGCGACCTGCAATGGTACAGGTAAATGACATGATGTCTGTACAGGATGTTCAAGAAATTTTATCTATTCCTCTGATTGGTGTTGTTCCAGAAGATGAGCGTGTCATCGTTTCAACTAACCGAGGCGAACCTTTAGTGTTGTCTGAAACTGCCTCACTTGCAGGAACGGCATTCGATCATATTGCTCGACGATTAGAAGGGGAAAAAGTAGAGTTTCTCGATTTGGAACCTACCCAAGACAACTTCTTTGCTCGCCTGCGTAAGCTGTTGTTTTCTATCATCTAAGCTTCTACCCCTGCACCCACTGTCATGATTACCGAATTTCTCGATCGATTTTTTCCTGTACCGCGTAATGAGAATACCAGCCGCAGTGCAGTTAAGCAGCGACTGCAATTAGTACTTGCCCACGATCGCGCTGATCTGAGTCCGCAAGCACTGGAGAAAATGCAACAGGAAATTTTAGAAGTTGTCTCGCGTTATGTAGAACTCGAACCAGATGGATTAGAGTTTTGTCTAGAAAATAACCAACGATCAACAGCACTAATTGCTAACTTACCAATTCGGCGTGTGAAAGACGTTGACGTTTCATAACCTAGCGAGTGACTAAATGAGCGATTGATTGGCGATCGCCTGATGTTGGTTTCTCACCGCTAATCTTCGTATAAATTTTTATAAAAAAGCCTTGACTGCCAAACCATAGAACATGGGCAGGTAAGATGCATAACCCATATTTCTTGTTAAATTCGGTTAACCCACTTACCAGTAGAAAGTAGATCAACATAAAAACTATTGACCACTCTATATTTTCTTTTGCTCTGACATACTCGCGTCATATCAGTGCCATATCTAGCACTCAAAATTGAAAATAGTGATATTTATAAGTATCTTATCTTCATTTACATAGCGCACACGGTACTTCGTGACTTATCAAAATTTGCACTTAAATAAACTATCTAACTCCCGACCTTCCCTACAGCAAATCGCTAAGTTGCTGGTTGCAGGCGTAAGTGTTCTGAGTATTGGCTTTACAGGGTGTACTACCGTTTTAGAAGAACGAGCGGAGCGTGGCACTTTACTTAGCCAAGCTGAGAGTACAGTTGCATCTGAAAGTGCAATTGCTGATGTCCAAGCTTTAGTCGAACTAGGTCCTAGGGTAACAGGCACACCTGTCATGGAAGAAGCTAGAGCTTATCTAATTGAGCAATACACCCGTGCTGGCTACGAAACAAGAACTCAAACCTTCACATATCCAAAATTTGAGGATCTTGGCTCAAATATTACAGTCAATGGTCGCACAATTAATGGACGCGCTCTAAATGGCTCAATTGCTGGTAAACAAAGTGCGCGGCTTGTCGCTGTTCCGAATGTTGGACAAGCATCAGATTTTGCTGCGGTTGATGTCAAAGGCGCGATCGCACTCATTCGGCGCGGTGAAATTCCGTTTCTCCAAAAAGCTCAAAACGCAGCAAAGGCAGGAGCAGTAGGGGTCGTTATTGTTAATAATGAGCCTGGCGATTTGTACGGTACGCTTGGTGGAGAAGTGCAAATTCCGGTATTAGCACTGTCTGGAAAAGTAGGTAATTCTCTATTCGAGTCGCAGCAGCCACAAGTGTCTCTTGCAATCAATACTCGCCAACGTACTGTCACTGGGACAAATGTCATTGCTCATCTTCCTGGTGTCACACAACCGCGTGTTGTTGTTGGCGCACATTATGACTCTGTTCCAGAGTCTCCAGGAGCAAACGATAATGCCTCTGGAACTGCTGTTGTCTTAGACGTTGCCCGCAAAATGGCTCAAACACCTTTAGCACGTCAAGCTTGGTTTGTGGCATTTGATGGCGAGGAAGATGGTTTGCACGGTTCAAGAAGTTTTGTTAGTCAAGCGCAACCTAGTTTTCTGAAAAGACTGGATGCTATGCTGAATTTTGATATGGTCGGTGTTAATGACCAGTTGCTTGTTGGTGGAACACAATCACTCACAAAACTTACGCAAGCAACGCAATCTGATATTTCTGTCTTTGGTGGTCGAGGAGGTAGCGATCATGCTCCCTTTGCAAGAGCAGGTGTGCCAGTCCTCTTCTTTTATCGAGGTCAGGAACCAAATTACCACACTCCTAACGATAAATCTGTCGAACCAAGGTTACTAGATGAAACGTCTCAGGTTGGACTTAATGTTCTCAAGCAGATACTTAATTCTGATACCGTTTCAGTTGCAATGTAAAGTCATTTTTTATTGTTTGTAATTAGTAGAACTCTGCTGTTATGACCATGACTGATGCGGCGATCCGTACTCTCATCTTATATAAATGCGAAGTCATAACGAGTACGATTATATTAGCAATAGTCAAATATTTCTTTGAAATGTGAGGGGCAGTTAAAACGTTTATCAATTCATTAAGTTGTACATATCCTAAAAAGCCATGCTGAAATTGTTACCTATAGGCGCTGCCTTAGCTACTATCATAAGTGCTCAAGTTCCTGAAATTTTACCATTTGCAGTCAAAACTACGGAACACAGAGCAAGTACTGCGGCAATGTTTGCAACTCAGCCAACCCATGCTACAAACTTACCCCACACGATCGCCCAAACTCGTTATCGTACACCACAACAAAGCGATGACTCTGGTCAAGTTGGCACATTAGTTGTTTTAGGAGCAATTGGCGCTACAGCAGCAGTAGCAGTTGCCAGTAGTACAAATAAATTCTCGCTTGGTAATACAACCAATCAAGGTAGTTTTAATCAAGCTAGCCCTAGATTGCAAAAACGATTAATGACGCTACTACACAATGACCAAGCAGCTGCTAACCGTCTCATAAATAACATCAAACTCAATCATCCGCACCAATCGACAAACTGGGCGATTGAAAAAGCAATTTATGACCTAGAACGCGATCGCGGTGGGAGATAATAAGCAGAGGGTAGTTGGGTAGGCGGGTAGTTGGGGAGACTAAGAGAGTTATGAATGTTGAGTGTTGAGTTATGAGTTAAGAAAATTCTTTTAATTCAAAATTCAAAATTCAAAACTCAAAACTCTATTACCTACACTCCTACACTCACCCCTCACCCCTCACTCCTTCTTTACAACATTCCACCAGCAGCTTGGAAACGAGCGCGTGCTCTTTTTAAGGCTTGATTAGCTTGAATTTGCTCTTGACGTGAAGCATTTTGAATTTGATTTATTTTTGCTTCTGCTTGATTGTAAGCAGTACGAGCAGATTCTAAATCAATTTTGTCGCCACGTTCTGCGGCATTAACGAGAATAGTGACTTCATCACTTTCAACTTCAGCAAATCCACCCATTAGCGCGATCGCAACCCAATCTTCGTTAGGATTAGGGCGAACTCGCATAACGCCTGTATCCAATGCTGTTAGTAGGGGTGCGTGACCGCTGAGAATACCTAGCTGACCAGTAGTACTTGGTAGAATCACTTCTTGTGCTGTTGCATCCCAAACGGTTTTATCCGGTGAAACAACACGAACAGTTAAAGCCATATTTCTTAAAAAAATCAGGGAAGTTATCAAGTAGCGGGAACTGAAGGTTTTTAAGCAATAAAAGCTGGGGAGACTAGGAGACTAGGAGTTACTCATTAAGAGTGTTGAGTTATGAGTTAAGAAACGTCTTCAATTCAAAATTCAAAACTAATCACTCGCCCCTAATCCCTCGCTCCTCACCCCTCTTCTAGCTTTTCATCTTTTCAGCTTTAGCGATCGCTTCATCAATGTTACCGACCATGTAGAATGCTTGCTCAGGTAGGTCATCAAGTTCACCAGAGAGAATCCGCTGGAAGCCTTTGATTGTTTCTTCAAGCTTCACGTACTTACCAGGAGAACCAGTAAAGACTTCTGCAACAAAGAACGGTTGCGACAAGAAACGCTCAATTCTCCGAGCACGAGCTACTGTTAGGCGATCGTCTTCAGACAGTTCATCTAAACCAAGAATTGCGATAATGTCTTGAAGTTCCTTATAACGCTGTAGCGTTGCTTGAACTGCGCGCGCAGTGCTGTAGTGCTCATCTCCTACAATACTAGGCTGCAACATCGTAGAAGTTGAATCAAGTGGATCTACAGCGGGGTAAATTCCTTTAGATGCTAAACCACGCGATAGTACCGTGGTTGCATCCAAGTGCGCAAATGTTGTTGCAGGTGCAGGGTCAGTCAAGTCGTCTGCAGGTACGTATACTGCTTGAATCGAGGTGATTGATCCTTCATTAGTTGAAGTAATTCGCTCTTGCAATGCACCCATTTCGGTTGCCAATGTTGGCTGATATCCTACTGCTGAGGGCATCCGTCCCAAAAGTGCTGATACTTCTGAGCCTGCTTGGACAAAGCGGAAAATATTATCAATAAATAAGAGTACGTCTTGCTTACTGACATCGCGGAAGTACTCAGCCATTGTCAGAGCCGCCAGTCCGACGCGCATTCTTGCTCCAGGTGGCTCGTTCATCTGACCGTAAACCAAAGCCACTTTTGAATCATTGAGGTTTTCTTCGTTGATTACCCCAGATTCTTTAAATTCATTGTAAAGGTCGTTACCTTCACGCGTGCGCTCGCCCACACCGCCGAACACAGACACACCGCCATGCTCTTTAGCGATATTGTTGATTAATTCCTGAATAATGACAGTTTTACCAACACCAGCACCACCAAACAAGCCAACTTTGCCACCACGACGATAGGGAGCAAGTAAGTCTACTACTTTAATACCAGTTTCAAATACTGAGGCTTTCGTCTCTAATTCAGTTAGTTTTGGTGCATCGCGGTGAATTGGAAACCTTTCTTCTGTATTGACAGGTCCCATGTTGTCAACGGGTTCGCCAAGGACATTAAAAATCCGTCCCAAGGTAGCTTTACCAACGGGTACGCTAATGGGAGCGCCTGTATCGCTCGCTTCCATACCGCGAATCAAGCCGTCGGTAGAACTCATAGAAACGGCACGTACTTGGTTATCACCCAGCAACTGCTGCACTTCGCAGGTCACGGAAACCTCTTGTCCGGATTCGTTGGTTCCTTTGACGATTAAAGCGTTGTAGATTTGCGGCATTTTGCCTTCGGGAAATTTAACGTCTACAACAGGACCAATAATTTGCGTAATGTAGCCAATATTTGCTTTTTCTGCGGTAGTGACCATTCTCTCGCCTCGGAGTGTAATTCAGCTATCTGGGAGATACAGTTTTTAATAGACTGTTTTTAAGATTATCACTGAATAGGTAGCGAACTGCACTTTCAGTGGTATTCCTGCAAAATCTATTATGGTGCATTATTGGCAGGAATTACCGCCTTTCGAGCGGAGTTATGAATGTGTTGAGTTTTGAGTTAATGACGAATTATTCAATCCTCAGTAGCGATGGGATTATCTCATGATTCATTGTCAAATAGGTATTCACCTGAAACAATATAAATAAACATCGATTCCGGAAACGTCTTCGTTGGCTCTGTAGGACATAAGAAATTCCCTCCTCCACAATGTGTTTATGCCCCAGAACTTCTCTGGTCAAAACCTCCGAGGATACTCTTTTAAAGGACAAGACTTAACAGGTGCTAATTTCAGCCGTGCAGATATTCGGGGAACAAACTTCACAAATGCCATTCTCAAAGATGCTAACTTTAGCCATGCTTTAGCAGGATTACAGAACTACCGGATTGCAGGTTTACTCGTTATTTCTTTAGTGTTCGCAGTTGTTCTAATTGTTAACATTAAAGCAGGGCTACAACTGCGGTTATGGCCTTTAATTGGTGCAGTGAATGGAGCTGTTGCTGTCTCTGCAGCGATCGCTACTTCGGTAATTGTTGCTGGAGAAGCCGCTGCAATTCTACATATCGTTGTTGCTGTTCTGGTTGGCACGTTCATAATAGTGACAAACCAAGAGCCTTGGTGGACTGTTTGGACAGCATGGACTGTGATATTTTTCAGCGCTTACGTTAGTTGGGGGGCTTTGGGCGATGCTCAGCATTATGGCTTAGTCCGCAAAGTTGCTATTACTGTTGCTGCTATAGGTGGTACTCGTTTTTGCGGTGCTGATTTAACCGGTGCTAACTTTACTAAAGCCACATTGAAAGCTGTACAGTTTAGTCGTGCAAAATTAATTCGTACGAATTGGTTTCAAGCAAGACTTGACTTTGCTGATGTCGCACTAACGTATCTTGAAGTATCAAAAGTACGACAGTTAGTCGTCTCTAAAGATGGCAGAAATAAAAACTACGATCGCCTCACAATATCAGGTATCAATTTACAAGATGCTGATTTAGAAGATGCTAGCTTTATCGCTGCAGATCTCAGTGAAGCGACTTTACAAAATGCAAATCTATGCCGAGCCAAGCTGGTACGGACACAACTGTATCACGCTAACTTGACATCAGCTTGTTTAACTGGAGCTTACATTCAAGATTGGGCGATCGCTACTAATACCAAACTAGAGCAAGTTGAATGCGAATATATTTATACACACTTGCCAACAAAGGACGATCCCGACCCTTGTCGTAAACCAGATAATAAATCGGAAAACTTTCAACCTGGAGATTTTTCTGACTTTATTGCACCAATAATTAAGACGCTCGATCTGTATCGTCAACAAAATGTCGATCCGCGTGCCGTTGCGCTTAAGACACTTGATCTTTACCATCATCAAGGCATCGATCCTGGTGCAGCTGCAATTGCGCTGCAGCAGTTAGCCGCAAACCACCCCAATGCTGAGTTAAAAATTATCGCCTTAGAAGGACGAGGGCAAGACAAAATTCGCTTACAAGCCAAAGTTGCAGGTCATAGCGATCGCTCGCAACTGAGTGCTGAATATTTTGCTACCTACAGCGAAATTAAAGCTTTACCCTACAAGGATATGCAAGCATTACTTGCAGGAATTGCAGAGAAAGATCAACGCATTCGCAGCTTAGAAAACATGGTTGTTACTGCGATTCAAAGCAATAAATTTTACGCAGAAACTTACTATAACTTTGGAGATACCATGTCTGACAATCAAGGAAGTATCAATATCAGTGGCGTTCAAGGTAGCGTTAGCGGTGTTGCAGCGGCGGGACAAAATCAAAATATGACAGGAGTCGCGATCGGTCAAATTAGTGGTGCTGTCACAAACACAATCAGTCAACTGCAACAAGCTGAGTCTCCAGAAGCGCTGCAACTTGCCAAATTACTTGAGCATTTAAAGGCAGCGATTGAGGATGAAGCAGACTTGAACTCAGAGGATAAAGCAGAAGCACTAGAGCAAGTAAAAGTTTTAGCAGAAGCAGGACAAACTCAAGCAGGAATGCAAAATGCGGCAAAAACCGCAATTAAGATCCTCAAAGGTACTGCCGCTAGTTTACCAAGTGCTACTGCCTTTGTCGAAGCGTGTAATAAGCTGTTACCGTTAGTTGCCAAACTGTTGGTTTTGTGTTAAGCTCAAATCTTCAAAAAGAAGCATAAATCACTGATGCCCTACGACTTCCTTCGGGGCTATCCAGGCAAAGTGTACCTTCGTACACTAAAACAAGATTTTTATGAGTAAGTCCACGGAGGTGGACTTAGTTTATTAAGCGGCGGATTCATTCGCACTCGCATTCTACATTTTGTGCGCTCTTGTCTGTACCTATAATTAGAACATCTCTATCAACCAGTTTTGACTACACCCCTTCTTTCTGTAGTCAGAATCAACTATGCGATCGCATCTTGACGCTTAGCACTTCTCCTCCCTCGCACGGAAGATGGCATCAACTTTAAGTATCCTTGAAACTGACAAAAAGTTAACTTACAGAGCAGCCTTTATGGATATTGATGAACTTCTTAATAAGTATGCGGCAGGAGAGAGAAACTTTGGTAGTGCCAACTTGCGCTCTGCAGATTTGACACGAGCAACGCTGAATACAGTTGACTTGAGTGAAGCAATTTTAAGCGAAGCTATTTTGACTCAAGCTGAGTTAAGTGAAGCAAATCTTAGTCGAACAATTCTCACAAAAGTAGACTTGACAGAAGCAGTTTTGGCAGGAGCAAAGCTAACTGGTGCAGTTTTAACAGAAGCAGAACTCAGTCGAGTTAATTTATACGATGCTTTTTTACTTGGTGCAAATTTAGCAGGAGCTAATCTTACTGAAGGTAATTTAGGAGGCGCTAACCTTAGTCAAGGAAACCTCAGTGGAACTAACTTAAGTGGAGCAAACTTGGCTCAGGCAAACTTGCAAGGAACTAACTTAACTGAAGCAAACTTAAGTAGAGCAGATTTGACCGAAGCAAATCTGAGTGGGGCAGATCTCAGTGGCGCAATTTTGAGCGGAGCAATTTTAAGTGATGCTAACCTAAGTGATGCCATCCTCAGTCGAGCAGTTCTTACCGAAGCTGTTTTACAAGGCGCGAACTTGAGTGGAGCTGTCTTGAGCGGTGTTAACCTTACTAAAGTAAACTTAGAAAAAGCAAACTTGAGTAACGCAGTATTAACTAGTGTAAACCTCACAGAGCTAGACCTGAGTCAAACAAACTTAAGTGGAGCAACCATGCCTGATGGTAGCACCCACGACTAAACTTAGAGCCTATCAAAGGAGCATCTGTGAAAATTACCGTCTTTGAAATTGAAGACTGGGAGCGCGAACTTTTTGATAAGTTGAGTGGCGAACATATTATTGAATACTGTGATGAGCCGCTAACGAGTGAAAATGCCAGTCAATTTACTGATGCTAACGTCATTTGTGCATTTATCTACTCGAATCTCAGTCAAAATATTCTACAGCAGTTCAATCAATTGCAACTCATCGCTACGCGATCAACTGGGTTTGACCAAATTGACACGACTTACTGTCAGCAAGAGAATATCAAAGTTTGTAATGTGCCTAACTACGGAGAACATACAGTTGCTGAACACGTATTTGCCTTGTTATTGGCGTTAAGCCATAGAGTTGTTGATGCTGTTGATCGCACTCGTAAAGGTGACTTTTCTTTTCAAGGATTACAAGGCTTTGATTTATTAGGTAAAACTTTGGGTGTGATTGGTACTGGTGCAATTGGACGTTGTGTGATCTCAATTGCTAAAGGTCTTCGGATGAATGTTGTTGCATACGAACAAAATCCCCGTGAAGAGTTAGCATCGCAATTGGGATTTTATTATGCTCAAATGTCAGAAGTATTAGCAAGTGCAGACATCATTACATTGCACGTTCCTGCAAATAAAAAAACGTATCATCTGCTTTCTGACGAGCAATTTTCTCAAATGAAAGATGGTGTAGTGTTGATTAACACAACCCGTGGAAGTGTAGTGGATATCAAAGCATTGTTACAAGCTTTAGCAACCGGAAAAGTTGCTGCTGCTGGCTTAGATGTCTTACCAGAAGAATTTGTGATGCATCACGAAAGAGAATTACTAAAGTCTTTAGTGCAGAAGCAAGGTAACTTAGAAGAACTACTTGCGAATCAAATATTGCTGCGTCTATCAAATGTTATTGTGACTCCCCATAGTGCCTTTAATACTTATGAGGCTAGAACGCGAATTTTAGATACAACGATTGATAATATTATGAGTTTCTGTCAAGGCAAACCGCAAAATGTCGTTGTTGATTAATAGGTATTAAGCAGGTTCGCGGCTTTCTATGGCAGAGATAATGTTTGATGTTCTTTTTAGATTATCCTCGTTGGTGCAGATGATAAAGCCAAGTTTTGTCCTCTACTGTTTCTGTTAGTTGAATAACAGACTCAGATTTTGAGTACGCAGGTTTAAACTTGACTTTATCCGTTGCTAGAGCTAAATAGCGCATTTTTAACGCAGTGTAACATCTGGTGCAAACCAGATATTTTCTAATAAGCTAGCGTATTTCTGATTCAAGAATGCCTAGATCAAAAATAGAAATTATCAGGAGTAATTATGATAGGTCGCCTTTACTTCACTAAGATCTATCAATTACTCCTAACTTTGAATCAAGAACCAAAAGGAGTTTTGTCTTACGGTGAACCAGGGGCTTGTGAAGGATCTTCGGAATCAGGAGTTGTTACGGCAATACCTTTATCTGGGGTGAGTTGCTGACGCTTCTTACGGTCAGCAGAAAGAATATCTGCAATTGTTGCTAATGCTTGCTCCATTTTGTCTACATTAGCGCGGTACAGTTCTAAATCCTTGTTGAGTTTATCTTCTGAGATGTTCAAAGTAGCAGCAATATTTTTCAAAGCTTCGACTCGCTGCTTTTCGTCTTTGACTAATGCAGGGTCTGATAGTTCTAATAAGCTAAACACTCCGATCGCAAACAAGCGGCTGTATTTAAAGTTGGGATTATGGGCGATCGCTCCAATTTGTTGTTGGAGATCGCCTACTTCTTCTTTGTGAGATTCCCCACGTACCCATGCCATTAACTCAGTATTTGACACATTCTTCGCAAATAAACCAAGACGTTCGGCATCCTGGCGATATTGTTGCGGATCGCTTTCTACAGCTTGACACAAGGCATTAAAAATTGATTCTTTATCTTTTTCAGGTTGATAACCTTGCATAAACCGCTCGAAAGCAGTGACTACGCCCAAAGCATAAATTGGGTTGTAGCTAAAATCGACATTCACTGACAGCAAGTGCATTTCTACCATCAGTTCTTCCACCACTCGACGATAAATTGTGTTGATCGGACGAGTGTGAGATGTGTAGAAAGCTCGCTTGGTATCGGAAACAGTACGGACGTTATTCACTGGACGATTTCAAGGGCGACGTAAACTTATTGTCGCGCTTAATAGCCACTTTGCCAAGTTGAGCTTTGATCCCCAGCTAGAGGAATATATTCTGAGGTGATACATCTTACGATTTAGTAATCAAAAGGGCTAATCAGCTAAACACAAGCTGATGGCTACTAAATGACGCGTTATCAACTTTTAACTTCATTTTCCTATTTGCACGTTTTTGTACAGCGAGGTGGATGTGTTGTAGGTTCGTAATCTAAACAATTAATTGCATCCTCCGTAAGTGCTTTGCAAGGATGTACAGTACATTTAAGTCGATAATCTCCAGTGAAGTAGGCGCAGCGGCTACAAGGAACTTGGTGCAGTTGCTTCAGTCGAGTGATACCATCTCGCGTTGCTATCAAGACACTCCACAAAAAAACTGCTAGCAAAGATGAAACCGAAAGCAAACACAGGGGGGTTGTAATCGGTTGGACAACTTGAAGCAATAAATTAAACATATGCATTATGCCGAGTGAGTGTAAGTTGCAGTGTTTCTGCATCCTTGATGCCGGTTCAACAGGGTGCACTAATTGCTAAAAATCAAGAATTACAGAAATTTAATGAAAAGGATTGTCAATAACTAACGGTATAGTGTAAGCTATCTTGCAAGTTTTTGAAAAAGATTTTCAATAATTAGGAGGTTAGATTACAGTGACAACTGTTGCTAAGAGTCCACTTTCAGTAGAGCAAGATCTATCAGAGTCTCCTTGGTGGGCGGGTAACGCCCGTCTCACAAATCTATCGGGTAAGTTACTCGGTGCTCATGTTGCCCATTCCGGCTTAATTGTGTTGTGGGCTGGGGCAATGACATTATTTGAACTGGGTCATTTTAATCCGGCAAAACCAATGTACGAGCAGGGCTTAATTTTGCTACCGCATCTAGCAGCCCAAGGTTGGGGAGTTGGTGCTAACGGTGCTGTAGTCAATACGCACCCATACTTTGCGATCGCTGTTATTCATTTGATCTCGTCAGCATTTCTAGGGTTTGGTGGTATCTTTCATTCACTACGTGGTCCAGAAAGATTAGAAGGCAGATTTTCCTTTTTTGGCTATGACTGGGCAGATACCAACAAAATGACAACAATTTTGGGCATTCACCTTGTTTTACTCGGAATAGGTGCATTTCTCTTAGTTGCCAAGGCAATGTACTTTGGTGGTTTATATGACCCAAATGTTGAAAATGTCCGGCTTGTAACTAACCCGACGCTCGATCCTACAGTCATTTACGGCTATCTCTTTGGTGCTGTTGGTAGGTTCTGGATTGCTGGCGTTGACAACCTTGAAGATGTTGTTGGCGGTCATATCTGGGTTGGCGGAATGTTGATTTTTGGTGGGTTGTTCCACATTGTGACTAAGCCTTTTCGCTGGACATACCCGTTCTTTGTTTGGTCAGGAGAAGCTTATCTTTCCTATAGTTTGGGCGCTTTGGCATTGATGGGATTTATTGCAACGCTGTTTGTCTCAGTCAATACGACTGTTTATCCTGAAGTTTTCTATGGTCCAGCATTGGTAGTACGGCAAAATATTGTGCCTTACTTTTCATCGCCCGATCCTAATTTAGTTACCTCTCGGACGTGGCTTGCTAATGCTCATTTTTGGTTAGCGTTTTTCTTTTTGCAAGGACATATTTGGCACGCTTTGCGATCGCGTGGTTTAGATTTTCGCAAAGGTCGCATTAGTGAAGATGCTGTGATTCCTCAACCTAGTTAATGCAAGTGATTAGTGTTTGTTCTAAAAAATTTAGTGTTGCAATAACGCAAGTAATTCTCAAGGAGTTGCCATGACTGCGGTAATTTCAGATAGCCCTTACAAGAATCAAATTCCTGATGTAGGCTGGTGGGCTGGTAATTTTCGTCTGACAAACTTATCAGGTAAGTTATTAGGTGCACACGTTGCACATTCAGGGTTAATCTTGCTGTGGGCTGGAGGAATGACACTGTTTGAGTTGTCACGCTTTCATCCTGATCAACCGATGTACGAGCAAGGGTTGATTTTGCTACCGCATCTAGCCACATTAGGCTTTGGTGTCGGGGCTGGCGGACAAGTTGTTAGTACCTATCCCTACTTTGTCATTGCTGTTTTGCATCTCATACCCTCAGTTATCCTGGCAGCAGGGGGGCTTTATCACGCTCTATTAGGGCCCGAAGTTTTAGAAGATAATCCTACTTTAGCTGGGTTTTTTGGCTACGACTGGAAAGATAAAGACAAGGTCACGTCTATTTTAGGCATTCACCTGATACTTTTAGGCTTAGGTGCTTTACTACTCGTTGCCAAAGCGATGTTCTGGGGCGGATTGTTTGACCCTTGGGCAAGTGGCGGCGGTGACGTGCGTGTCATCAGTCATCCCACACTCAACCCTGTCCGCATTTTTGGCTATTTATTCGGGGCTTGGGGTTCAGAAGGAATGGCGGCGGTAGATAACTTAGAAGACGTTGTCGGCGGTCACATTTGGGTTGGATTAATGCTCATTGGTGGTGGACTGTTCCACATCTTGACGCAACCGTTTGCATGGGCGCGACGCATTTTAATTTATTCAGGCGAAGCTTATCTTTCTTACAGTATTGGTGCTGTTGCCTACATGGGCTTCTTTGCTGCCTACTTTGCGTGGGTCAACAATACTGTATACCCAGAAGTTTTTTATGGTCCGGTACATGCTTTAGAATCTGCGCCTGGATTGGTTTCTGTTCGTGGTTGGCTAGTGACATTTCATGTTGTTTTAGCCTTAATCTTTCTCATCGGTCATATTTGGCACGCCCTCCGCGCCCGCGCTGTTGCTGCTGGATTTGATTTCAAAAAAGGCGACATGGTTCAGCCACCACAAAATCCTCAAACAGCAACCGCAATCAGTTCTCAAGATGTGACATTGAACTTTCTCAAATACCTACCAATTTATCGCCCAGGAATTAACCCTTTGGCGCGAGGATTAGAAATTGGGATGGCACATGGTTATTGGCTAGTTGGACCTTTTGCTGTATTAGGCTCTATCGGTACATTACGCAATGCTAATGTTGGCGATCTTGTTGGTTTACTCGCTGCTGGAGGTTTAATTCTCCTCCTCACAATCGGTTTTTCAATTTATGGCAGTACCAAATTAGAAAAACGCCTAGAAACTTTACCAAGACCAGCTTTTGCAGCGACAGTTCCCAACGTTCCTGAAGCTTTACAAAATGTAGATGAGTGGAGTCAGTTTACAACAGGCTTTTTCATTGGTGGCATTGGTGGCGCAATTTTTGCGTACTTGCTTTTAAATAGCTGGAGTGCATTTGTGGCGATCGCCAATTAGTAAAACAGGGGCAAAAAAGTATTTGAAACGTGCTTAATGCCCCTACAAATTTTGACTCAAATATTGTAGGTAAAAAGATGTCAGGTATTGGTTTATTTTACGGTTCGACAACTGGAAAAACCGAAATTATTGCCGAGATGATTCAACAAGAATTAGGCGAAGAAGTTGTAGGACTGCATAATATGGCAGATGTAGAGGGTAGTGAATTTAATGATTACGAAAACCTCATTATTGCTTGTCCTACTTGGAATATTGGTGAATTGCAAAGTGATTGGGATGGTTTTTTCCCTGAACTTGATGACATAGATTTTAGTGGGAAAAAAGTGGCTTACTTTGGAACAGGCGATCAAGTTGGCTATGCTGATAATTTTATGGATGCTCTAGGAATTCTAGAAGAAAAAATTTCTGAATTAGGCGGAAAAACAGTCGGTTATTGGTCAACTGATGGATACGAATTTAACGAATCGAAAGCAGTTAGAGATGGCAAGTTTGTCGGTTTAGCGCTTGATGAAGATAATCAATCTGAGATGACTGAGCAGCGCGTTAAAACTTGGATATCTCAACTGAAGCAAGAATTCGGAGTGTAGTTAATGACATTGTGGCATAGGCATCTTGCCTGTGCTTTTATCTATATTTCTAGGGATGTTTATTAGAGACTTTATATGTCGATAGTTCCAGATGTTTTGTGGATAAACACTAGTCCTAGTCTGCAATGCTTTCATCGTCCATTGTTGTGCTATTTATCCCATCATTTAACAGTAGCGCAGTGGGAATATTGCCAAACTCAAGATGAACCAAGTTCGCTTGATATTGCTTTAGAATTACTACATGATTACTTACAATCGTGCGATCGCCCTGTTCACTTAATCGGTCACAGTACAAGTGGTTTACTAGGATTACTGTATGCACGCCGGTATCCAGATAAAGTTAAATCACTCACTTTACTAGCTGTAGGTGCAGATCCTACTATTGATTGGCAACTTCATTATTATAATCATCGCAAAATTATGAGTCGTCAAAAAGTGTTAACTTCGATGGCTTATAATTTATTTGGCTCGCATGATAAATGTACAATTAATAGTTTTATCAAACGCTTATATAAAGACTTATATTGTTCGCTCTCACCACACTCATTGTTACAACGAGCCAGTTTACCTACAAGTGGTGTACCAGTGCCATTAATGGTTTGTGGCGGTAGTGACGATATAATTATCGAGCCAGCAGATTTGCAAGGTTGGAAAGAGTATTTTAAAGCAAGCGATCGCCTATGGCTATGTCCTCAAGGTAAACACTTTTTTCATTACTGTCAACCTCAACTTGTAGGGGAACAAATACTTAATTTTTGGCAATTTACTCATCAATCAGCTTTACTTCACGCTAGCTTGTTGCTTTAAGCTTGGTGACTAAAGTTCACAGCTTGACAAACAAAGTCCACCTCCGTGGACTAATTAAATAAGTAATGTGCGATCGCTTCACTTTTGACCTGTAGCGATTGCTACGCATATTTCTTTTAGTTAAGCTAATATAAATGTTCGTAAAGAAATTAGCTAAAAGTCACTTTATATGGTTAATGCTGTCGAAAAGCAATCTCCGCATCGTGTAGTGATAGTCGGTGGTGGATTTGGCGGGTTATATGCAGCGAAATCCCTCGGCAGTGTTCCTGTAGAGGTAACATTAATAGATAAACGCAACTTTCATTTATTTCAACCTTTACTCTATCAAGTTGCAACAGGGACGTTATCGCCAGCGGATATCTCTTCTCCCTTACGTGCTGTCCTCAGCCGCAACAAAAATACGACAGTACTCATGGGAGAAGTTGTTGACATTGATCCAGAACAGCGCAAGGTGACACTGCAAAATCAAGAACTACAATACGATAGTTTAATTGTCGCTACAGGGGTAAAACATTCGTATTTTGGTAAAGATGAGTGGTCAGAATTTGCTCCAGGCTTGAAAACCGTTGAAGATGCACTAGAAATGCGGCGACGGATTTTTGTTGCGTTTGAAGCTGCTGAGAAAGAAACTGATCCAGAAAAACGCCGCGCTTGGTTAACGTTTGTGATTGTTGGTGGTGGACCTACTGGGGTTGAGTTAGCAGGAGCGATCGCAGAACTTGCTTACAGTACATTAAAGAAAGATTTTCGTAACATCGATACAGCTGAAGCCAAAATCTTATTACTTGAAGGGATGGATCGCTTACTTCCACCCTATGCAACAGAATTATCGACAAAAGCAACAACATCTCTCCAGCAATTGGGCGTAACAGTGCAAACAAAAACACTAGTTACCGATATTACAGATGACATTGTGACAATGAAGCAAGGAGATGAAGTCACGCACATTGCTGCTAAAACAATTCTTTGGGCTGCGGGCGTCAAAGCTTCTGCTATGGGAGAAATTTTAGCTAAGCGTACTGGCGCACAACTTGATCGTGCCGGACGAGTTATCGTTGAACCAGACCTCAGTATTCCAGATCATCCCAATGTTTTTGTTGTTGGTGACTTAGCAAATTTCTCTCACCAAAACAGTAAACCCCTACCTGGTGTTGCACCTGTTGCTATGCAACAAGGACAATATGTTGCAGCACTACTTAAACAACGGTTACAAGCAAAGACACTACCACCGTTTAATTACTTTGATCGCGGCAGTTTAGCCGTTATTGGACGCAATGCAGCAGTTGTAGACTTTGGTTTTGTTAAATTCTCTGGTTTCTTAGCATGGCTGACATGGGTATTTGTCCACATTTATTTCTTAATCGAATTTGATAACAAACTTGTGGTTCTCTTGCAATGGGGTTGGAACTACTGGACGCGCAAGCGTGGTGCAAGATTAATCACAGGCGAAGAATCTTTATTGACAGTAGGAGTTGATAATCAAGGAGATTTCTACACACCAACTAATAGCAATTCAGCCGTTAAAGTGTAATTTTATTAATAGATATTAATATAAATCTGGTTGGTTAGCGGCGATCAAAAGTGACTATTGGCTAGTGAATAATAACTAGTCCTTACCACTGGGGATTGCTTTTTAGTAAAGCTTTTACTTGCTCAGCGTTGAGAGATTGAGATATAAAGAACCCTTGCGCATATTCACATTCTAATGTTCTCAGGTAGGCAAGTTGTGCTGATGTTTCTACACCTTCTGCTGTGACGTCAATATTTAGTTTATGGGCAAGAGTAATAATTGTTTCAACAATTTCAGCGCTAGCTTGCTCAACACCAATACGTGAAACGAAAGAGCGATCAATTTTTAATCCGTTGATGGGAAAATGATATAAACGTGCTAGAGATGAGTATCCTATTCCAAAATCATCAATTGATAACTGAACGCCCAAATCTCTTAACTGTAAAAGCTTAGTTGAAATAGAATCATTTTCTTCCATAATGACGCCTTCAACAATTTCTAGTCTTAAGTGTGAGGCGATTAAGTTAGTCTGCTGTAAAACTTGCTGAATTTGCTCGACAATATTAGGTTGAGAAAACTGCTTGCCAGAAAGATTAATACTTATAATTAAGTCTTTTGCTTCTGTAAGTTGTCGTTGCCATTGACACAATTGATAGCAAGCCGTGTAAAAAATCCATTGACATAAGCGAGTGATCATCCCAGTTTCTTCTGCTGTTGCAATAAATCTATCTGGGTTTTGCAAACCATATTGGGGATGCTGCCAGCGTATCAGGGCTTCAAAACCAGTAATTTTGCCTGTCTGCAAAGAAATAATTGGTTGATATTGCAAAATAAATTCTTGTCTTTCAATTGCATTACGCAGATCTGTTTCTAATTGTAGGCGTGCAACAGCTTTGGTATACATTGCAGGATTAAAGATTTCGTAGCGCCCCGCACCTTGGTTTTTAGCACGATACATAGCAATGTCAGCGTTGCGTAGAAGTGCTTCTGGCTGATCGTAATGAGTGGCACTTAGTGCAATACCAATACTTGCAGAGGTAAATATTTGTTGTTCTTCAATTTCAAAAGGTAACGAAAGTACTTGTTCAATTCTTTCAGCTACACGAATGGTATCGCTGGCATCTTGAATACCGTCAAGTAAAATTGTAAACTCATCTCCGCCCAAGCGGGCAACAGTATCAGTTGGTCGCAAGCATTCTTGTAACCGAGATGCGATCGCTACAAGTAACTTGTCTCCAAGAAGATGCCCTAAACTGTCATTAATGACTTTAAAGCGATCTAAATCAAGAAAAAGAACTGCAAATAGATAATTTTGATATCTCTTAGCGTGTTGAATTGCCTGTTCTAGACGATCTAAAAACAGTGCACGATTGGGTAAACCTGTCAAGGCATCGTGAAAGGCATTTTGAAGCAATTCCTCTTCTGCTTGCTTGCGTTCAGTAATGTCTCGACAAATTGCGTGTAATTCTATTGGTTCGCCCTCGTTGTCAATCACTAGTTGATTGCGTTCGCGTACCCAAAGCACTGAACCATCTTTACAAACTTTGCGCAGTTCTACTTCACTACTAGTAATCTTTTCGCGAAAGATACTTTCCATCCAATCTTGCATCCAGTCGCGATCAGCTTCATAAATTGTCATCAATGCAGGTTGACCGATCAACTCTTGTTTGTCGTAACCTAAATACTCAGCAGCATAGTTATTGACCGATTTGAGAGTCCCATCAGCGGCGATCGCAAAATAAGCATCAGGCGCAAAATCAAACAACTTTTGATAGCGCTCCTCGCTTTCTTTTAAAGCTTCAGCATTGGCAATTTTAGCACTGAGACGCTGACCAAAATAGGAACCTACTGATGCCAACAGCAAAATACTTAAACTAGCAGTACCAGTAGCAATTGCTAAAACAAATCTATCGATTCCGGTAGAACCTTGGGCAAGAAGTTTAATTGAAGGGTAATAGTCAACTGCCATCATGCCTAGATAATGCAAGGCATCAATGGCGACACCAGCAAAAAGTGCACTAACAACTTTACCCAGACTTTCAGATCTGACAATTTTTTCAGCACTAGCATGAAATGCTAACCACAACGCACTAGTTGACATAAAAATTGTGAAAGCCCCTGCAAAAATAAGAAATTGTGGACTATAAACTGGCATTGCACCGAGTCGCATTCCCCACATTGCAGTAAAGTGCATCGTAATAATGCCCAACCCTACAAAAATGCCTCCTGTCAATAAAGGCAACCACCTCAACGGTCTTTGGCTAGCAGTTGATAATCCGATTCCACAAAAGGCGATCGCGACTAGTAATGAGAGTAAGGTTGTTGGAATATCGTAAGTAATTGGTATAGGTAGCTCGTAGGCAAGCATGGCAATAAAGTGCATGACCCAGATACTAATCCCTAAAGCGATCGCACTACCGCTTAACCACAACTTTCTTGCTGTTCCTTGTGTGACAGGAACTTGCCCAGCCATATCAAGTGCTGTATATGAACTGATAATTGCTACCACAAGGGAAAGTACAACCAAACGCAGATCGTAAGTAGCGCTTAAGGCTGTACTGATGGAAGTTATATCTTTGACAACCATAAAGTATGATATTAGTTACCTTATGCATAATTGAGTAAATTTTTTATCTTATACTCGAAATAACACTTACAGAGTTTGCGTAACTACTGGCATTTCAAAAATATTTATTTATTTTCAACTAAAAATCGTAAAAAATATACACTTTAAGTAGCTTTTAAGCGTTTGATAGTGCCAAAACTCCTAAAAAATAATAATTTTAATACGCAATGTCATTCGTATTCATTATGAAAATCTGCTGACAACAAACATTAAATATTTTGCCAAAGTGAATGCATCGACTCCCATTTCTGTACGTTCACGTGCTGCCAAAATACCAGCTTGAGAATGCCACCACGCAGCACTTGCAACAATTTCTAGTATGGGTATATCTTTGGAAGTCGCCTGTGCAATCAATCCTCCCAACAAACCTGTGAGCACATCACCACTACCACCACGCGCTAAAGCTGGGGTACTTTCAGGATTAATCCAGACACAATCAGCTTGGGCAATCGCAGTCCTTGCACCTTTCAACAACACAACTGCACCACTTTGTTCAGTGGCTGCACGTACAGCGGCAATGCGGTCTTTAGTAGGGTCAACAATATCAGGAAACAATCGCTTAAATTCGCCTGCGTGGGGTGTTAAGACGGTGGATGCTTGTCTATGTTGCAATGTCTGAGTTGTTCCCATTTGGGCAAGAATATTTAAACCGTCAGCATCTAAAACCAAAGGGCGATCGCTATCAATCACTTCTTGTAAAATTGGCTTGGCATCTACTGTTAAACCAGGACCACAAGCGATCGCATCAAACGAACTCAAATCGATCTCTGGTAACTGCAGTTGTGCGATCGCACCGCTTTCGGTTTCAGGACAGCCGATAATTAAAGCTTCAGGTAATTGTGCAGACAACAGTGGTTTAATCGATTCTGGAACAGCAATTGAGAGCATGCCAACACCACTTGCTCTTGCGCCCAAGCCTGTCAAAATTGCCCCGCCTGTATAACGCCGCGAACCGCAGATGAGTAAAAGATGTCCCTGTTTATATTTATGCGTAACAGGAGAACGCTTGAGAGGGAGAGTTGCGATCGCACTTTGTGAAGTGATGCGTTGGATTTTTGGTGTTTCTAATATTGCTTGGATATCTGTCAGCGGAATATCAAAATCAATTAACTCTGCTGCACCAACATAATCTAAAGCTTGGTCTTGCAACAATCCTAGTTTCCACAAACCTAAACAAAAGGTATGTGTTGCTTGTACGGCTGTTCCTAGCACTTCCCCAGTATCAGTGTGTAAGCCAGATGGTAAATCAATACTGACAACTGGCTGTGACCATTCATTCAACTGATTGACAATTTGGTCTACAGGAGAAGACAGCGATCGCTCTAACCCAAATCCAAATAAACCATCAATAAATAAATCGCATTCTGCTAGAGGTTCTAAAGATTCATGAATTAGAATCTCTAAACTCTTGACATATTGTGCGTGTTGTGAAGTCAAATCTTTTAACTTAGAAAAAGGGCTGCAAACTGCAACCTGATATCCTTGAAAATGCAATTCTCGTGCTACAACTAGCGCATCACCCCCATTATGCCCAGGTCCTCCTAAAATACCGATACGCGATACTTGTGACAGAGGATAAAGCTCTATAATACGACGTGTAACGAGTCCGGCTACCTTCTCCATCAACGCAGCCACTGGCATTCCTCTAGTAAAGATCCGCTCTTCAATATTCCGCATCTGCTGCGCAGTAACGACTATACGAGAAATTGGTTCGCGTTGTACCGCAAGATGGGAATGATTTTGATTGAACATAGTTTTATTAGGGCTACACTGAGTTACTTACTCTCATTTTCCTAAATTCATCAGAACGCCACCTGTAGTAAGAGAGAAATTTTATAGGGACAGAGGGGCTTTAGATGCAGGGAAGCACAGGAGTAGAAAATTATGTTTTGTTATAACCATTTTTTATTTAGTTGAATGAACGAGTCTTGTGTAAAAGATGCAGCATTGAGAGAATTATCCGTATTTAACTCATCGCTGAAAAACACGAGCTAAAAAATTATGAAAAACTTCTTTCTCAGCACGGCTGTGTTTTTACTCGCCTTTTCTCCAGTTTCTCTAGCAAGCGATCGCCAACTGATAGACACAGTTTGTCAGACAGGAAAGCCAAAATGCGTGGAACTTGTTATTCGGGCAATGAAGCAACGCTACCAACCACTTGCAAAGCAGTGCGATCATGATGCTTTGTTTGCACTTGCTTACTTGCGAACGACACAAACCTTTCTCAAAACAATTGATGAGATTAACTACAACAATCCTGCATCTGTGATTCGAGAAGATGCCTTGTTTGCCGATTATTATTTTCGAGCTTATGATGCTTACCATACAGGTAAAGGTTATGTTCCCCCAGTTTGGCAAATCGCGTTTGATGCAGCACAGCGTCGCTCAGTGTCAGGCTCTGGCAATCTCATTTTAGGCTTTAATGCACACATTCAGCGCGATTTGCCGTTTGTACTTTATGAGCTTTATTTAAAAGGTCATCCAGTAAGCTATGAAGACCACACTCGTGTCAATGAATTTCTTCAACAGGTAAATATATTATCGGAAATAGCGCGCAAGTTTGATCCGACAGTTGATGATGAAGATATACCAGGTGATACAGATGACTTACAACGGTTTCAACTCATTGCTCAGTGGCGTGAGGGTGCATACCGTAATTTTGAGCGCCTCCGCGATGCAAATACAAATACTCAACGCATCCAAATAGCAGCAGAAATTGAAGCACAGACTGCAGCTACTGCTTTTCTATTACAACAAAATTCCAGCTATCCGCCTGGGATAAATAGTTCTGAACGGGATACTTATTGCCAAGCGCAGCGGAAACAAAGATAAAGTCTACTCTTGCCGCAACATTCCATCTTCCATGTACGCTACACGGTCAGCTACATCAATAATACGTGAGTCATGAGTTACCATTAACACTGTACAGCCTTCTTCTTTGGCTAATAACCGTAGTAACTCAATAACATTGTGTCCGCTACGCGAGTCTAAAGCAGCAGTAGGTTCGTCTGCCATGATTAACCGAGGATTACCTGCTAACGCCCGTGCGATCGCAACTCGCTGTTTTTGTCCGCCAGATAAATCTCCTGGTTTATAGTTCGTATGACTTGCTAAACCTACTTGTTCGAGTAGGTATTTCGCTTGGTTTCTTGCTAACCGTCCTTTAATGCCTTTAATATTCAGCACTAATTCTACATTCTCGGCTGCTGTCAGCGCTGGAAATAAGTTAAACCCTTGAAAAATAAACCCAATATTTTGCAGACGAAAGTTTGCTAACTTATCGCGAGGCATTTTTGTAATCTCTTCGCCGAGTAAGTATACGCTTCCTGCAGTTGGCGTCAGCAAGCCTGCCAAAATTGACAGTAAAGTTGTCTTTCCTGATCCGGATGGTCCCATTAATAGTTGAATATCACCAGGAGAGACTTCTAAATCAATTCCTTTAAGGACTTGAAAGCAATCGCGTCCCGATTTGAAAGCCATCTCAACACCTTTTGTCAAGATTGCTTTTGTTTTACGTTGGTTCGTTGGTTTTATTGATGTGGGATCAACCAGGGTACGGCTTGTTATAGACACAATAGGCTTACTTCAAGAATTGTTCAGAACTGAGACTACTTCAATGTATTCAGTTTTAAGGATCTTAATAGTATTAGACGCTGCTCGCCACAAAAAAGATTCTACTAATAGGAACAAATTTAGGAGTGAGCAGCGAGGGTGAGGAGTGAGTGTTGAGTTTTGTTCGCGAAGAAAGTGCCGGAGGCATTTATTAAAAGAATTTTGCATTTTGAGTGCTGAGTTACGAAAATTCTTCAATTCAAAACTCAAAATTCAAAACCAATCACTCACCCCTCTCAACAATAACGTTTACGTCAAAGATAGACGGGTAATACTCCTTCATGATTACGGCTGTTCCCACTGTGGGAGTTGTTTGTCCAAAGTTACATTAAACATAACTACATAAAAGTTTATGTAAGGGTAAATGACCCTACTTAAACAGCTCGGTAAAGGAAACCACGATGTTTGAATACTTTACAGATAAAGCCATCAAGGTAATCATGCTATCCCAGGAAGAAACACGTCGCCTGGGACACAACTTGGTAGGAACCGAGCAGATTCTTTTAGGCTTGATTGGAGAAGGTACGGGAGTAGCAGCAAAAGTGCTGACCGAGCTGGGAGTATCCCTCCAAGATGCACGCACAGAAGTAGAAAAAATTATCGGTAGGGGAGATCGATTTGTCCCTACTGAACTTCCTTTCACTCCCAAAGTCAAGCGTGTTTTTGAGCAAGCCCTAGCTGAAGCTCGGCAACTCGGAAACAACTATATTGATACAGAACACATTTTGTTAGGATTACTCCGCGAAGGCGACGGAGTAGCAGCGAAAGTCCTCAGTAATTTGGGTATTCACCCAGAGCAAATTCGCACCGCAGTTATCAAAAAACATGGAGAGGTAGCGGCAGTTTCTGTCGGTAGTACTGAACGTCGCAGCGGTCGGACTGCAAGTAAAACAGCAATTTTAGACGAATTTAGCACTAACTTAACAAAGCTTGCTGCAGAAGGTAAGCTTGATCCTGTTGTTGGACGCGAGAAAGAAATTGAACGCGCGATTCAGATTCTTGGACGTCGCACGAAGAATAACCCCGTGTTAATCGGTGAACCTGGTGTTGGGAAAACTGCGATCGCCGAAGGACTCGCCCAACGGATTGTTGCCCAAAACGTTCCTGATATCTTAGAAGATCGCCAAGTCGTCAGCTTAGATATGGGCTTACTAATTGCTGGTACGCGCTTTAGAGGTGACTTTGAGGAACGCATCAAAGCCATCATGGATGAAATTCGCGCTGCGGGTAATATTATCTTAGTGATTGACGAAATTCACACTTTGATTGGTACTGGTGGTGTTGAAGGTGGTATGGATGCAGCAAACATCCTCAAGCCAGCACTAGCCCGTGGTGAACTGCAGTGTCTTGGTGCAACTACTTTAGACGAATACCGCAAGCACATCGAACGCGATGCAGCACTTGAGCGTCGTTTCCAGCCGATTATGGTTGGCGAACCTTCGGTAGATGAAACGATTGAGATTCTGCACGGTTTACGTGGTACTTACGAACAATATCACCGCGTTAAGATTACTGATGTTGCGCTACAAGCCGCTGCGAAGCTATCAGATCGTTATATTAGCGATCGCTTCTTACCTGATAAAGCCATCGACTTGATTGATGAAGCTGGTTCGCGTGTCCGCTTAAGACACTCCCAAGTATCTGCAACTAGTGAACTCAAGCGCGAATTAGTACAAGTATCGCGCGATAAAGAAGCCGCCGTTAGAGCACAAGACTTTGATAAAGCCGGACAACTACGCGATCGCGAGTTAGAACTCGAAACCCAAATCAAAGCGATTTCTGAAAATCATAACAAAGACGTCAACACTCCTGCTGTTGATGAAGAGGACATCGCACAAATCGTTGCTTCGTGGACTGGTGTACCTGTCAATAAGCTGACCGAAACCGAATCTGAGTTGCTGTTGCACTTAGAAGACACCCTACATCAGCGGATTATCGGTCAACAAGAAGCTGTCACCGCAGTTTCAAGAGCAATTCGCCGTGCGAGAGTTGGCTTGAAGAATCCCGATCGCCCGATTGCTAGCTTTATCTTCTCAGGTCCTACCGGAGTTGGTAAAACCGAATTAACCAAGGCGCTTGCTTCCTATTTCTTTGGTTCAGAAGAAGCGATGATTCGCCTCGATATGTCCGAGTTTATGGAACGCCACACAGTTTCCAAACTGATTGGTTCACCTCCAGGATACGTTGGCTACGACGAAGGCGGACAACTCACAGAAGCAGTACGTCGCAGACCTTACACCGTAGTGCTATTCGACGAAATCGAGAAAGCACACCCTGATGTCTTCAACATGATGTTGCAAATCATGGACGATGGTCGCTTGACTGATGCCAAAGGTCGTACAGTAGACTTCAAAAACACGCTACTGATCATGACTTCCAACATTGGTTCGCGAGTGATCGAAAAAGGTGGTGGTGGTATCGGTTTCGAGATTGCTAACAGTCAAAGTGAGTCTAGCTACAATCGCATTCGCAATCTTGTGAATGAAGACCTCAAACAACACTTCCGTCCTGAGTTCCTCAACCGCGTAGATGACATTATTGTCTTCCGTCAGTTGACTAAACCAGAAATTACACAAATCGCTGACATCCTATTAGGTGAAGTTTCCACCCGCTTGGTAGAACAAGGAATTGAACTCAATGTAACCGCTAAGTTCAAAGATCGCGTAGTTCAAGAAGGTTACAACCCCAGCTACGGTGCAAGACCATTACGTCGCGCAATTATGCGACTGCTTGAAGATAGCCTAGCTGAAGCAATGCTAGCAGGTTCAATCAAAATCGGAGACACAGCCATTGTTGATGTTGACGATCGCGGTGAAGTGAAGATAGAAAAAGCAGCCAACAAAGAGTTACTACTATCTTCCGTCAGCTAATCACCTAGCTTATCCCAAACCCCTAGCAATCACGCTGGGGGATTTTTTTTATCTGACAGTTGCGATCCCCGCCAACTTTCCCAATCACCTTTGTGCTCTTTGTGCCTTTGTGGTTCGTTAAAGTAAAGAATATTCCGGTTACGTTAATCATGACCCTGCTACTATGAGCAAACGAGATCTCAAGTCTGGGAAATTTGTGACTGATTCTGAGCCAGTGATCAGTAAGCCAATCAGCATTCGTCTTCCACCAAGTTTAGAAGCCGAACTACGAGCCGTTGCGGGCGATGCGGTTGCGCCTTGGATTCGAGAAGCGATCGCGGAAAAATTGGCAAGAGACAAACATTAGCGGACTAGTGCACCCACGTCTACGTGGTAAAATTATGATCGCAAACGCCCAGCAATTTTCTAGAATCATTTAGTGCAGATTTGAAGCGTTATACCGATGCAATGAACAGTATAACGACTCGAATTAATGGTGTCATTGCGACAAGTAATCAAGACAGCCAAGAAACAAATTCTCGACTTGCTGCGATTCAAAGACAAGTGAGTGCGATCGCGCAACACTTAGGTGTTAACTAATTTGCTTGACAAGAAAAAGCGCCCCCGTGAAAGAGCGCTCATTAAGCAATCATAGAAGACAAACTTTTAAGACAATTTAGCTGTTAATTGCAGGTGCAGTCATTGCAACTGGTACTGCTTCTCCTGTAGCTAAATCAAGTGGGAAATTATGTGCATTGCGTTCGTGCATCACTTCCATACCCAAGTTGGCGCGATTCAACACATCAGCCCAAGTACTAATCACACGTCCTTGCGAGTCCAGAACCGACTGATTGAAGTTGAAACCGTTCAAGTTAAACGCCATAGTACTGATACCCAGAGCAGTAAACCAGATACCAACTACGGGCCAAGCTGCAAGGAAAAAGTGAAGCGTACGACTGTTTGCTGTGGTTCCTAAGATAACCTCGTTTGTGCGTCCAACTAGGCGACCAAAGTAGCCGTGAGCAGCAACGATATTGTAAGTCTCTTCTTCTTGCCCAAACTTGTAGCCGTAACTTTGAGACTCAATTTCAGTCGTTTCGCGTACCAGAGTTGAGGTGACGAGTGAGCCGTGCATTGCACTAAACAGCGCACCACCGAATACACCTGCTACTCCCAGTTGATGGAAAGGGTGCATCAAGATGTTGTGTTCTGCTTGAAACACCAACATGAAATTGAAAGTACCACTGATCCCTAAAGGCATTCCATCCGAGAAACTTCCTTGACCGATAGGGTAAATCAAGAATACTGCGGTAGCAGCGGCGACAGGTGCAGAGTAAGCAACAGCAATCCACGGACGCATCCCTAGACGGTAGCTGAGTTCCCACTCGCGTCCCATGTAGCAGAATACGCCAATGAGAAAGTGGAAAATCACCAGTTGGTAAGGACCACCGTTATACAGCCACTCATCTAAACTTGCAGCTTCCCAAATTGGATAAAAATGCAAGCCGATCGCATTCGAGGACGGTACAACTGCACCAGAAATAATATTGTTGCCATACAACAGCGAACCTGCAACAGGCTCTCGAATTCCGTCAATATCAACGGGTGGCGCAGCAATAAAAGCAATGATGAAACAGGTGGTTGCAGCAAGTAATGTTGGAATCATGAGAACACCAAACCAGCCTACATAAAGGCGATTATCGGTGCTAGTGACCCAATTGCAGAACTGCTCCCACAGATTCGCGTCGCGTCTCTGTAGAGTTGTGGTCATGATGTTGGATGATGACGTTAAAGTGGAGAGTCAGTTCTCTATTTTAATTAATTAACTGACCTGTTAGTTAATATGCCGCAATAAACTTTTTTTGTCAACACCTAAGTGTGTTTTAGCGATCAAAAAGTCTCAAAGCTTTGACGGAAAAGCATTTCAGCACCTATGATCGAACAGGATGATACGTTAATGGTGTAAAAAAGTCGTAGTGGTCACTAAAGCAGGAAAAGCAGCCAAACAGGTTCGAGATGCAGAGGCGACGAGAACAGCAATCCTCGATGCAGCTGAAGCAGAATTTGCACAGTACGGTTTAAATGCGGCGAAGACGGAAGAGATTGCTGCGAAGACAGGCGTTACTAAGGCGATGATTTACTACTACTTCAAAAGTAAAGAAGATCTCTATGTCGCTGTGTTGGAGCGGATATTTTTTGGTAGGTACATGGATTCGATTCAACCAGAGGAACTCGAACAGTTATCGCCTGAAGAAGCACTAGAAAAGCTCATCCGGCGACAAATCGCTACTGACTTTCATCATCCGCATCTCAACCCGATTCAGATTCATGAAGCGTTGCAAAATCAAGGCAAGTATTACAAACACGTTCTCAGTAGCGATCGCGCACAGCAAGTCTTTGGTATTGTTACAAAAATTCTAGAACGCGGAATGGCAGAAGGATGTTTCCGCAAACTTCATCCACAGCATACTGTGATGAATATCTTGGGAGCTTGTAATTTCTACTTTACTGCCTACGAGAACTTTAAGTATCTTTGGCAAGAAGCACCCTTACTAAGTCCAGAAATGGTAGAAGAACACTCTCAAGAAGTTGTGAATCTAATTCTTGCTGGTGTCAGAAATACAAAAGATAAATAGCTATAAGTATGATATTTTTTTTAGCTGCTTATCAACTTTATAAATAAACTTATCATCATTTTTAATACGTAGCGCTCGCTTTCTGTAAGGATACTCAATTCTTGAATTTATTAATAAACTCTAATTACGAAAATTACTACTGACAATTGCTGTTTTGAAGATGCGATCGCCTCTAACAAAGTTAAAACGAAAAATTCGGGTATCTCCCCTGAAACTTCTCCGGTTTACCCTACCTCTAAAAGCATGGTAGCTCGGCATTATAGAGATGTGCAGCAAATATGATTAAACAAAGCTAAGAGTAAAAGAGAGAGTTTAAATATGACACTGATTCGTTGGCAACCTTTCCAAGAAATTGAAACACTACGTCGTCAAATGGATCAAGTTTTTGAAGAATTAGCAGGCAATAACCAACAGCCAGAAACATTTTGGAAGCCTGCAGTAGAGTTAAAAGATACTGAAGATAGCTTAATACTTCGGGCTGAAATTCCTGGAGTAGAAGGTAAAGATTTAGACGTTCAGGTAACAAGAGAAGCAGTAGCAATTCGCGGTGAATATCGTCGCGAACAGCAAGCTCAAGAACGCGGACTTTTCCGCAGTGAATTCCGTTATGGTAAGTTCCAGCGTGTTGTTGGTTTACCTGTTGCTGTTCAGAACGACCAAGTACAAGCTGACTTCAAGAACGGTATTTTGACCTTAACACTACCTAAAGTAACAGAAGCTCGTCGTAAAGTTGTTAAAGTCAACATTGCAGATACTTCCGCTGCTACTCCTGCAATTGCTAGCGAGCAATCTGATAATAACAATCATGTAGACACAACTGAGGCTGAACCTGCATCAGTTTGGTAGTAGCTTAGCGAATGAATTCGCTGCTAGACAAACAAAGTCCACCTTTGTGGACTTTTATTTTAGTGTGCGAAGCCACACTTCTTTTGGGTAGCCCTCCGACTGAAGTCGAGGGCTTTGGTTATTTGGGGTTTGTCTGCGATCTGTATGCTAGAGAGCGATAATTTGCTAAAGCGTGCTTTTACAATAGAGCTTTGACATCTACCCCATGGTATGAAAGTAAACCATCATAACCAAATGAAATTGTCTCAGTTGCGGATCTTAGTTGCTGTTGCAGAATGCGAGAATTTTAGTGAAGCAGCTTTGCAGTTGGAGATGTCACAATCAGCCGTTAGCCATGCGATCGCGACTTTAGAAGATCATTTAGGTGTCATCTTATTTTCGCGAGGTCGTCATGGTGCGCGTTTGACCCCAGTAGGTAAAAGAATTGTTGAACACGCCCGCGTTATTGTCAATTGTGCCGAGGAAATCACTAAAGAAGCCGAGTCAGCGAAGGGATTAAAAGGCGGACAAGTACGCATTGCTTCATTTCGCAGTGTTGCTACGCATATTTTGCCACAAGCGATCGCCGAGTTTCATCGCCATTTTCCATCGATTGCAGTTCATCTTAACGAACACGATAGCTGTGATGATGTAGAACATGCACTACGCGAAGGACGATCTGATATAGGGTTTACGCTACTACCTGCGGGTGAAAGCTTGGAAACATGGGAGCTATTGAATGATGAGTACATAGCTTTATTACCACCAAATTTCAAGTCTCAATCAAAATTAACTTGGGAGGAGTTGATTAATTATCCCTTGATAATGCATCCACTCGAAGACACCATGATGCAGCCAGTTGATGCTCATGTTCGAGCTTGCGGTTATAAATTGCAACCAGCTTACGAAGTCGAAACCGATGCTGCTATTGTAAGTTTAGTTGCGCAAGGTCTAGGTGCGACAATATTACCACGTCTAGCTGCGCAACCTATTCCAGCAAATGTGCAAATATTTAGTTTGCCAGTTCCCCTCAAACGAGTTATTGGTATTGCTGTTTTAGCAGATGCACTGCAAACACCTGCGGTTTATGCTTTTTTGGATACGATTAAACATAAATCCTTAATGGAGAATTTGTGACAAGAATTTTAACTTCACGCGCAAAGCCTACTTCATGAGTCGTGCATACCATAGTCATTTCATGAGCGGGCGATCGCGTCACTGATAGAACTTCCTAAACCACTTTGAGATTGTGTACTGATTTTGGTTCTTCAATGAGCATAACGTTGAGTTGCATTGCCAAAGCAAGAAAGAATGGGCAACGTATAAGTAGATACTTTTTTTAAATCTAGAATGATTAGCAGCGACAAACATTAAACGAATTAAAAACTCGATTGTGCAATTGCCCAAGGGAGTAGTTGCAAGAACCAAGCTTGTTTAGTCAAATGCCCAATGAAGTACAGAAACGAGATCGTTAAAGTTAAACGAGTCGTTGCAGAAACATGATGAGTGGTTAAGCAAAACCGCTGGGAACTACAACCTCGAATTGCGATTGTGCGTGCTTTACCAGGATTGGGCGATCTTTTGTGTGCCATTCCAGCATGGCGATCGCTCCGTGCAGCACTACCGCAAGCAAAAATTACTTTAATTGGTCTACCGTGGGCAAAAACTTTTGTTTCGCGTTTTAGCCAATATATTGATGAATTGTGGGAGTTTCCTGGTTATCCTGGAATTCCTGAAGTGTCACCGCAAATTACAGATTTACCAAAGTTCTTTACTCGCGTACAGCAACAAGGCTTTGATCTGGCGTTGCAGATGCACGGAAACGGTAACATTATCAACTCGTTCACTGTTTTATTAGGTGCGCAGGCGAATGCTGGATTTTACCTACCAGGACAGTATTGTCCCGATCCCGAACGCTTTTTACCTTATCCTGCTAGTGAACCGGAAGTGTGGCGACACCTACGCCTGATGGAGTTTTTAGGAATTCCCTTGCAAGGAACTGATTTGGAGTTTCCTTTAACTGAAGAGGATTTTGTTGCATTCAAGGCAATTCCTGAAGTTAAACATCTGACACGCAAAGAATATGTATGCATTCATCCTGGTGCGAGTGTAGCAGAACGACGCTGGTCAACAAAGAAGTTTGCTATCGTTGCTGATTTTCTTGTCAGACGCGGCTTGCAAGTTGTTTTAACAGGGACTACAGCCGAAATTGAAGTCACCCAAGCAGTGCGATCGCAAATGCAATATGGCGATTGTGTGATTGATTTGGCAGGACATACTAGTTTAGGTGCGATCGCCGCACTATTGAGTCAAGCAAAATTATTAGTCTGCAACGATACAGGAGTATCGCATCTCGCCGCCGCACTCAAAGTAAAAAGTGTGGTGATTTTTAGTGCTTCTGATCCTCATCGTTGGGCACCTTTAGATCGCGATCGCCACCGAATTCTGAGTACTTACTCGCATGTTTCTTGTGAAGAAGCCAGTCATCAAAAATGTTTGCGGGAAGATTGCACAATTGCGACTATCACTAAAAATTCAAATCAACGTTTGATTCCTCCAGAAGCAGTCATTACTGAAGTAGAAAATTTGTTGTCAGAGGTAACTTATGTCTGATAACTGGCAATTACAACGAGTTTTAGTCATTCAACTAGACTCAGTATCGATTGAGTTAGCATTACAAAAATTGCGTCAGTTACTTCCTGCTGCATCAATCACTTTAATGACAACTGCAAGTCAACCACCAGAATTATTTTGGATTGACGATGTTCTGATTTACAAGGAGCCAGTATTTGATAATCCTGAGCAAGAACTTAAGTTAATTGAACAACTAACGCAACGTCACTTTGACGCAGCAATTATTTTTACCACTACTCAATCACCTTATCCAATAGCTTATATGTGCTATTTGGCAGGCATTCCAATCCGTGTAGGGCGATCGCCAGAATTTGGTGGTAGCGTGCTTTCACATTGGGTGAAGTCACATTCAGATACGGATTTAGCAGATCAACAATCTTTCCTGCATCTAATATCAAGTCCGGCTAATTAATTCTAAATTAGTTTTTTTTAATCTTATACCTATGCAACCGTTACGTATTTTAACTTGGCACGTCCACGGTAACTATCTCTACTATTTGACACAAAAAAGTTGCCATCAGTTTTATCTCCCAATTAAACCTGATCGACCTGAAGGTTATGGCGGACGTCTCCCTGGATTTGCTTGGTCTGATAATGTCTGTGATGTTCCTGCACAAGAAGTTAGGAATCTCCAATTTGACTGTATTTTGTTTCAGTCACAAAAGAATTATCTAGAAGATCAATACGAGATTTTATCACCAACCCAGCGCCAACTGCCTCGGCTTTATCTCGAACACGATCCGCCGCAAGATCACCCGACAGATACCCGCCATATCGTAGACGATCCTGAAGTACTACTAATTCATGTAACTGCGTTTAATCAGTTGATGTGGGATAGTAGGCGTACTCCGACTTGTGTCATCGAGCACGGCGTTATTGTGCCGGATGACGTGCAATATAGTGGCGAACTCGAACGCGGGTTAGTGATTGTTAATAATCTGGCATCGCGAGGACGTCGCCTGGGTGCAGATATTTTTGAGCGTGTCCGCGCTGTAGTTCCTTTAGATTTAATCGGGATGAATTCTGAAGACATAGGCGGTTTAGGTGAAATAGGACACGAAGAATTACCTCAATTTGCGGCACGTTATCGTTTTTTATTTAATCCAATTCGCTATACCAGCTTAGGGCTTGCGGTGTGTGAAGCAATGAGTATTGGTTTACCCATTATTGGATTAGCAACCACAGAAATGGTCACAGTTGTAGAAAACGGATCTGGCTATGTCAACACTGATGTCACCAAGTTAATAGAAACCATGCACGAACTACTGCAACATCTTAGTAAGGCGCAATCGCTCAGTCACGGTGCCAGAATAGCAGCGCGATCGCGATTTAATATCACCCGTTTTACTCAAGATTGGAACGCAGCTTTTGCCACCTCGCAGCAACTAGCGTTTAACAAACTCGATTTAGCCCCTCATCCTTAACCTCTATGAAACGTATTGCCCTTATTAGCGAACACGCCTCACCACTGGGTACGTTTGGTGGTGCAGATAGTGGTGGTCAAAATGTTTACGTCGGTCAAGTCGCGAAGCATTTAGCTGCATTAGGGTACGAAGTTGATATCTTTACCCGCAGAGATTGCCCAAAGTTACCCGAAATTATTTCTTGGAATGGCGTACGTATTATCCACGTTCCTGCAGGTACGCCAAAATACATCTGTAAAGAAGAACTTCTTCCTTGTATGGAAGAATTTACAGCGTATGTACTGAACTTTTTTCAATCCACGCACTATGACTTGATTCATGCTAATTTTTGGATGTCAGCAATGGTTGCTACTGAGGTGAAGCGATCGCTTGGTATTCCCTTTGTCGTCACGTTTCATGCACTTGGGCGTGTCCGCCGCTTTTACCAAGGCAAAGCTGACGGTTTTCCTGATGCGCGGTTTGCGATTGAAGACCGCATTGTTGCTGAGGCAGACTTTATCATTGCAGAATGTCCTCAAGATCGAGAAGACTTGCTGTGTCTTTATCATGCCGATCCTGAAAAGATGACAACTATTCCCTGCGGCTTTGATCCCTCAGAGATTTACCCAATCGAGAAAACTGAGGCGCGGGCATTCTTAAGGCTTAATCCTACTGAACCACTGATTTTACAACTAGGAAGACTTGTACCGCGTAAAGGTGTTGATACGGCAATTTGTGGTTTTGCCAAATGGCTTCAGCAAGATCGCGTTTCAGCGCAACTCTTAATTGTGGGGGGTGAATCAGAAACACCTGATCCTAGCTTGACGCCTGAAATTGGTAGATTGAGAGCGATCGCTCGCAGACACAGTATTGAGGATCAGGTGAAATTTGTTGGTCGCAAGTGTCGCGACTTACTTAAGTATTATTACAGCGCAGCAGATGTCTTTATTACTACTCCTATTTATGAACCTTTTGGCATTACTCCTATAGAAGCAATGGCGTGTGGTACACCTGTGATTGGTTCGCGTGTTGGAGGTGTCAAGTTTACAGTTAAAGACGAGGAAACAGGGTATTTAGTACCTGCAAAAAATCCACAAGCGATCGCCGAAAAGCTCACAACTCTCTACACAAATCCACATCGCGATCGCATGAGTCAGCACGCTATACACCGCGCTCAAGAACACTTTACCTGGCAACAAGTAACGCGTGAGATTGCTGCACTTTATACAAAGATTATTCAGAAAGATAAGTTAGTAGCAAATATTACAACCTTTGCTGAAATTGACCAAAGCTTTATAGCAGCGATTGATGCATTCACGCGATCGCGTCAGCAATTAATTCCGGCAATTAGTCAAGCAGCACAGGCAATTTTTGATTGCGTCAATGCAGGTGGTAAGGTGCTTGTTTGCGGTAATGGTGGAAGCGCAGCAGATGCACAACATTTTGCTGCTGAATTAGTCGGGCGGTTTCGCACTCCTAATCGCGCTGGAGTACCGATATTAGCACTGACGGCAGATACAGCGTTTTTAACAGCATGGGCGAATGATGTTGGTTTTGAGTATGTGTTTTCACGACAGGTAGAAACTTTTGCTCAACCTGGAGATTTGTTATTGGGAATTAGTACGAGTGGGCGATCGCCAAATATGATTGCAGCTTTTGAAACTGCGCGATCGCAGCAACTACAGTGTGTTGCTTTGTTGGGTGGTAATGGAGGTGAGTTAATTAATCTAGCTGATATTGCGGTTGTTGTTCCTGCGTTTGACACACAACGCGTTCAAGAAGTGCAGATTTTTGTTTTGCATCTTTTGTGTGAGTTGGTGGAACACTATTTAGGATTGTCTGGTGGGAAGAAGATGGGGATGAACGAACCACAGAGGAGCCAGGCGAAAGGTGCGGAGGTGTCTTGCGTTGAGGAGCCACTCTCGTGCGGGGGTGGCGCTATCGTGGACTTCGTCGCCCCCCGTTGAGGGAAGTGGCGTACAACTGGCGTGCACAAAGAGTACAGAGAGAATAGAGATGCGAGCAGTGTTTCTTGATAAGGATGGTACGCTGATTGAGGATGTCCCTTACAATGTCGATCCGAAGAGGATTAAGTTTACAAAAGGGGCGGTGACTGGTTTGCAGCAACTCTCTGGGGCTGGATATGTGTTGATTGCGATTACGAATCAGTCGGGTGTTGCGCGGGGGTATTTTCAGGAATCGGCTTTGCAAGGAGTTGAGGAAAGATTACAGCAGTTGCTGGAGTCAGCAGGTGTTGCTTTGTCGGGATTTTATTATTGTCCTCATCATCCTCAGGGTGTGGTTAAGGAATATACAATGCAATGCGCTTGTCGTAAGCCTGAACCTGGTTTATTGTTGCAAGCAGCAGCAAATCACCAGCTTGATTTATCGCAATCTTGGTTTGTTGGTGACATTCTTAATGATATTGAAGCAGGGCGTCGTGCTGGCTGTAAGACTATTTTGATTGATAACGGCAATGAAACTGAGTGGCAGTTATCTCCTTTACGAATACCACATCATACTGTTGCTGACTTAGCTGAAGCAGCCCAGGTGATTATTAAGGAGTCAGGGCTGGTGTATGGTAAATGATTTGCTCGATGCGATCGCTGGTTTGAGAGTGCTTGTGATTGGCGAGGCGATGCTCGATTGTTATCTTCATGGTGCAAGCGATCGCTTGTGCCCAGAAGCACCTGTTCCGGTTGTGAATGTTACGCATATTGATCGCGCTCCTGGGGGTGCAGCAAATACTGCTGTTAATGCTCGTTGTCTTGGTGCTGATGTCATGCTGCTTTCGGTTGTTGGTGATGATTGGGAGGGGACACTGCTACAGCAAGCACTTGCAGAACGTGGCGTGTCTTCAGATAACATCTATACGCAACTCGATAGGCGATCGCTTAGTAAGCAAAGAGTTGTTGCCTCTTCGCAAATTTTAGTCCGCTTCGATCAAGGTAGTACTACACCCATTTCAACAGAGATTGAGCAAAAGCTAATCGTTCAAATCCATCAATTATTTCCTCAATGCGATGCGGTGATTGTTTCCGACTACGGTTATGGAATTTTGACACCAAGAGTGATTGAGGCGATCGCTAAACTTCAGCAAGTCACACCGCGAATTTTGGTTGTTGATTCTAAGCATCTAGCGACATACAAAAATATTGGGGTGACTGCGGTAAAACCTAATTACGCTGAAGCGTTGAAACTACTCGATTTGGAGACAACAGCTAACGATACTAGAGTTAACCAAATTCTCCCACACGGGCAAAGGCTTCTCGACATCACAGGTGCAGAAATTGTGGCTGTTACTTTGGATGCTGAGGGGGCGATCGTGTTTGAGCGTTCTACTGCAAATGGCATTAAGCTACATCGTACTTGTACCAAAAAAGCAACAAATCATGCGACAGGTGCTGGTGACACTTTCGTCAGTGCACTCGCACTTGCCCTGGCAGCAAAAGTTTCAACAAAGGATGCGGCAGAATTTGCTGCGGCTGCAGCTGCAGTTGTTGTGCAAAAAGACGGTACAACAGCTTGTACTGCTCAAGACTTAAGGGAAGCACAAGTAGCACCAACGGAAAAATATATCAGCGATCGCACTCAACTTATGAAAGTATTAGCTGCACACCGTGCTGCTGGGCGTCGGATTGTTTTTACTAATGGCTGTTTTGACATTCTTCATGCCGGACACGTTTCTTATCTTAATCAAGCGCGTACCCTAGGAGACATTCTTGTTATCGGCGTCAATTCAGATGCAAGTGTCAGCCGCATTAAAGGATCGACACGTCCAATTAATTCACTCTTTGATCGCATTCAGGTACTTGCTGGGCTTGGTTGTGTTGATTATCTTGTCTCCTTTGATGAAGATACTCCACTTCATCTTTTACCATCGGTGCGCCCTAATATCTATGTCAAAGGTGGCGACTATACCAAAGCTACACTACCAGAAACACCTTTAGTAGAACAATTGGGAGGTGAGGTACACCTTTTGCCATTTGTAGAAAATTGCTCGACAACAAGCATCATTCAGCGCTGTCAATCATTACACAAGGAAGCATCATGAGCGCGATCGCAACTTGGGATTGTGTTGAAAATGTTTTGTGTATTCGACTCGATACGATGGGTGATGTATTGATGACAACACCCGCAATTCGTGCTTTAAAAGTATCGCATCCTCAACGACGGATTACGCTTCTAACATCTTCAGCAGGAGCAACAACGGCATCACTGATTCCAGAAATTGATACAGTTGTGGTTTACGATGCCCCGTGGTTAAAAGCAACTGCCCCCCGCAAAAACAGCCTTCCTGAATACGAAATGGCAGAACACTTGCGGAATTTACAATTTGATGCTGCAGTAATTTTTACAGTGTATAGTCAAAATCCTTTACCATCAGCATTTCTTTGTTACTTAGCAGATATTCCTCTGCGATTGGCACACTGTCATGAAAACCCTTATCAGCTACTCACTGATTGGGTTAAAGATCCCGAACCAGAACAATTTGTGCGTCATGAAGTGCGTCGCCAGTTAGATTTAGTGGCAACTGTCGGGTGTCAAACAAATAATGACAAAATGTCTTTGCGTGTTTCAGAAAAAGCACTGAATCGCGTGCAAATGATGTTAGAACAACTGAGAATTAAACACCAACCTTGGGTTGTGGTTCACCCTGGTGCAACTGCACCATCGCGGCGTTATCCACCAGCAGGCTTTGCCGAAGTTGCTCGTCGTTTGGTGACAATGGGTATTTCAGTTGTTTTTACTGGTACTGAACCCGAAAGACAGTTAGTTGAAGAAATTCAAACACGCGCTGATGTGACGACGCGATCGCTTGTTGGGTGTCTTGACTTAGAGGAAATGGCTGCCTTAGTTGCGATCGCCCCATTGCTAATTGCTAATAATACAGGTCCTGTGCATATCGCGGCGGCGGTTGGGACTCCTGTCGTTGATTTATATGCACTCACAAATCCTCAGCACACCCCTTGGGGCGTTCCTCATCGCGTTCTATTCCATGATGTTTCTTGCAAGTACTGTTACAAAAGTGTTTGTCCTGAAAGTCATCACCACTGTCTAGAATTGGTGACACCAAATTCTGTTGTTACAGCTGTTTGCGAACTTTTGCAAGAAACCCAGGCTCATCCTATTCTGCTTTGATACTACTCCACCAAGCACAGTGGCTCTTAAGTGGAAAGAACTCACACAGCAAAGGTTTCACCTACATCTTTCTAACCCCTGACCCCCGACCTCTGACCCCCGATCCCTACTCTATGAGTACTATTGATATCCTTCTTCCTACTTATCGCCGTCCTGCTGCCTTAGCTGTCACGCTTACAAGTCTTATTGCCCAAACCTACCGCGACTTTCGGATTGTCATTTCTGACCAAACTGAGGATAGCAACCCAACAGCAACGGGTGAAGTGCAAGCTGTATTGCGAGTACTTCGTGCCCACGGTCATACTGTTGAAATTCATAAGCACTTACCGCGTCGTGGCATTGCAGAACAACGGCAATTTTTATTAGAACAAGCTAACGCACCTTATTCGTTATTTATTGATGATGACTTGATTCTTGAACCTGATGTCGTTGAAAAAATGCTGGTTGCAATTCAGGAGGAAAGATGTGGTTTCGTTGGATGTGCGTTTATTGGCTTGAGCCACATTGATCGCGTTCATCCTGACAAACATAATATTGAATTTTGGGATTCTCCCGTTCAACCAGAAGTTGTGAGACATCATACTCCTCAATGGGAGCGCTGGCGGTTGCATAATGGTGCAAATATCTACCACATTCAACAGAAATTAGGCATTACATCAGCGAACCCCCGTAAATATCGCGTTACTTGGGTTCCGGCTTGTGTTATGTATGATACTGCTAAGCTTCGCGAGCTTGGTGGATTTAATTTTTGGCGCGAACTTCCTCCAGAACATTGTGGCGAAGATGTTTTAGCTCAACTGCGTGTTATGGCAGTATATGGAGGTTGTGGTATTCTTCCTTCTGGTGTTTATCACCAAGAACTACCAACAACAATTAGCGATCGCCTAATCGCTGCAGATAATGTATTGAACTGGGGTGATATTGTGTTTAGTTAAAAGCTTTTGGTGAAGGTAGCAGAGGAGTAGGGGGTATTAGGGTAGTAGGGTAGAGGGTAGGCGGGTAGTTAGGGAAAAACAACAATTAAATCTCTCAATCTCTCCCACACTCCCACACTCCTACTCTTTCACTAACCACTAATCACTCACCCCTCAACGCCAGTTTGACACCACTTGCTACAACGGGGGACACCCCCAAAGGCGCAGTGGCTCACGCGGAGTTCTACAGGGCGCGGGAACCTCCGCAACGAATCCACTCCTCAACGGAGGACACCTCCGCACACGACTGGCTTCTCCTCACCCCTCTTTAGTATCTAGGTGTAGTGGTGCTTCCTGTCTCGGCAGGATCTCTGTAAGCAACAGTACGTTTCTGCTGGCGAAATAGACCAGCTAAGCCTATGAGTCCGAGAAGACCTAGCCATCCCCAGTTATTGTCATCTTCTCTTGTTTCTTGGACTGTTGTTGTAGTTGTTGTATCTGGAGTAGTAGTTGTTGCAGCAGCAGGTAGCGATAACGGTAGCACAGCTACACTCATTGCGATGAGGCTTGCCCCGATTGTTTTAGACAAAGAAGGTTTCATATTCGAGTCAACTTTTGGGTGGAGGTACTTTTGGCGGTTTGAGATAATAATTTTGGCTGGTGTAGCTAAGTGAAATTAGCTATAAATTGAAGTTATCAATTTTTACAAAAGCCTAAATCAATCTTCAGTAATAATTCTAGGTTTTTCTTGGATCTAACTGTAGAAGTAAAACAATATTTATAACTGTGGTAGATAAGATTTTGTGATGACAAGCAGTACATTTTGTAACATTCTCTTTGTTGAGTTGCTAGGAGGAATCGGCGATATTTTAATTGCATTGAGTGCAATTCAGGCATTAGCGCGATCGCACTCTCAAGCTCAAATGACAGTTTTGACATTATCTCCTGGAGGGAAGCTATTAGAAAGCGATCCTCTGATTACTCACGTTATTTATGCAGATCGCAATAATCCACGAAAATCTGTAGAAACACTACTAGCAAGTCAAAATTTTGACTTGATTGTATCAGATACCAATTACGATGGCATTGAGCAAGTTATTCAACAAAGCGGTGTATTGCATTGTGTAACTAACTTGTGGCGAGAACCACCCACAAATCAACTTGTCAGCGATCGCTTTATTGGGATTTTGTTAGCAGAAAAAGTTATTCACAAGCAGGCGATTGCTAACGTACGTCTCCAGCTACCTTCATTAAATCAACAACGCGCTCAAGCAGTTTTACATCATTATCCTCGTCCATTAGTGTTTTTGATCCCTGATGCTGGAATGTCAATTAAGCGATGGAATCCCATTAACTTTATTACTTTAGGTAAAGCATTAAGACACGCTTACGGTGCAACTTTGCTTATACCTGTTGGTGCTGATATCGAGCAAGCCGCAGAAATTGTTGATGGAATTGGCAACAACGCCTATATCTTTCCTCGTGGCGAACTTGTTGATTTAGCTGCGGTGCTGTCTTGTGCTTCTTTGGTTATTGCTGCTGATACAGGTTCTGCACGAATTGCAGCTGCTTTGAACATACCAACAATTACACTTTTTGGTCCTTCCTGGTACGGACGTTATGGACAACCACAGCCACACATTGACCTACAGGGCTACCCTCAATGTCCTGAACGAAATCTGAGCAACTTTACTGAGCAATCTTGCTGGTACAGTGGCGTTTGTTCACTACAGCAACCTTGGAGGAATTGCGTTGATGACATTTCGCCACTTGATGTTTTTGCTGCTGCTGAGTCCTTGTTGGGGGTGTGGGGTGAGTAATTCTCTAAAATTACTGAGCGAGTGGAGTAATGTGCGCAATATTCTTGTCATGCGGCTAGATAATATTGGCGATGTGATTATGACGAGTCCAGCATTACGGGTAATGAAGGAAAATTTACCCGCGTGTCATTTAACGCTGATGGCAAGTCCGAGTGGGGCGCAAGCTGCATCATTGTTACCTTGGGTTGATGAGGTATTTCCGTGGCAAGCACTATGGCAAGATTTGGGGAGTCTTGATTTTGCTCCTAAACGTGAGTGGCAGTTAATTCAAAAACTCCGCGATCGCCGCTTTGATGCTGCAGTCATTTTCACAAGTTTTAGCCAAAGTCCTCATCCTCCTGCTTTTGTGTGTTACTTGGCGGGTATTCCTTTACGCTTAGGTGAATCAAAGCAACAAGGAAATGGCGTATTAACTACAGAAGTACCAGCCGCACCCGATGAAATTCACCAAGTAGAACGTAATTTACGCTTAGTTGAAGCAATTGGGTTTCAAGTACGCGATCGCAGTTTGTCGATTCAGTTTGATTTGGACGCAAAACAAGCCGCATTACAATTACTTGCTCAACACGGTATAGCTGATCGCCCGTATATCCTGCTTAATCCCTGGACAAGTTGTCAATCTCGTAACTACGATTCCTTACGCTTCGCCATTGCTGCAAAACAACTTACGCAACAAACAGGTATGCCAATTGTGGTGACAGGCGTTCCCAAAGACCGCGATCGCGCTCAACCTTTACTGACTACACTTGCGTCTCATGCCATCGACTTGGTTGGTAGTACTACCCTACCTCAGCTAGCAGCTTTGATTGCAAGCGCTCAATTAGTTTTAACCAACAATACATCAACAATGCATATTGCCGACGCTACACGCACTCCCAGCGTTGTTATGTTTGCCGGAACAGAGTATGAATCGCAATGGCGACCTCGCTATAACTTATCACATCTTCTGCGCCGTCCTACTGCTTGTAGTCCTTGTTATGCCTTTAGCTGTCCCTACCAACTAGAATGCCTTGATATTTCTCCAGAGGATGTCGTAATGGCAGGATTAGATTTGTTAGCGTCGGCTAGATTATAGATATCCTGCAACTGAAGTCAGAGCTAGCAGCAAGAGTTTTGAATTTTGAGTTAACCTCATTCATAATTCACTCCTGCACCCTCTGCACCCTTTACTTCTAATTACTTAGCCTTGGAACTAGATGCTGTGCTCGTCCTGCTACCAGATTGACTGCGAGTTGTCTTTTTCTTAGCAGTAGTTGATGACTTTGATGCCGATTTACCATTACTGCTTGTTGAACTACGACGAGTTGATTTTTTACTAGTCGCTTTTGTTGCTAGTAGTTCGAGTGCGATCGCGAGCGTGATATCTTCTACCGATTTACCTTCGGGTAAGCCAACGTTTGTTTTACCATGCTTGACATAAGGACCGTAAGGACCATCGTAGATATTCACTGCTTCTCCATCATCAGGATGCGAACCTAGCTCTTTTAAAGGTGGCTTAGTCTTACTCCGACCGCCACCGCGTCCTTTTTTAGGTTCTGATAATAATTCTAAAGCTCTTTCCAAAGTCACCGTAAAAACATCATCCCCAGCTTTGAGCGATCGGTAGTCTTTTCCTTCTTTTCCTTGGTCATGTGCTACATATGGACCAAAAGGACCAATAGATGCTTGGATTTTGCCACCTGTTGCGGGGTGAGTGCCTAACAACCGAGGCAAAGACAAAAGCCCAACCGCTTTATCGAGTGTCAGGTTTTCAATTGTCATTCCTTTAGGAAATGATGCTGTTTTAGGTTTAGGATTCTCTTCAGTAGCGTCTCCCAGTTGAATATAAGGACCGCGACTACCAATCAGTACATAAATCGGTTCTCCTGTTTCCGGATGGCGACCTAGTTGATCGGGACCTTCAGTTTTTTGCCGCAGCAATACTTCGACTTGCGCCGGATCTAAATCTGCTGGATTAACATCTTTGGGAATTGACGCCGTGACAACACCATCACCATTTTCCACTTCAATATAAGGACCAAATTTCCCAATGCGGACTTTCGCAGCTAAGTCTTCAAGTTCTACAGTGCGGGCTGTATTCGGATCGATTTGGTTTTCGCGTTCTTTTACGAGAGTTTCTAACCCAGAATCGCCCAAATAAAATTCTTGTAAGTAAGGTAGCCAGTTCACTTCACCTGTAGCAATATCGTCTAGCGTTTGCTCCATTTTGGAAGTAAAGCTGGTGTTGACCAAATCAGGAAAATGTTTTTCTAGTAATCCTGTGACGGCAAAAGCAGTAAACGTGGGAACTAGTGCATTACTAACAAGTTGAGCATAACCACGGTCAATGATTGTGCCAATAATACTTGCGTAAGTACTCGGACGACCAATTCCTTCACTTTCTAGAGTTTTGACTAATGAAGCTTCAGTATAACGGGCTGGCGGCTGTGTTTCGTGTTTAATTGCTTCGAGTTTCTTACAATTCGGGCGATCGCCAACTTTAAGATTTGGCAAAATCACCTCTTGATCTTCCAATGCTGCTTCAGGATCGTCAGAACCTTCGACATAGGCGCGTAAATATCCTGGAAAATCAATGCGCTTACCACTTGAACGAAATCCCGCATCTTCGACTTGCAAATGCATCACAATTTGAGTTTGCTTCGCATCTGCCATTTGACTAGCAACAGTACGTTTCCAAATCAAGTCATATAGCGCGAGTTCCCGCCCACTTAAACCAGTTTCTTGTGGTGTTCTAAACGTACTTCCCGCTGGACGAATTGCTTCGTGGGCTTCTTGCGCGCCTTTACTTTTAGTTGTGTATTGTCGGGGTGAAGGGTTGAGGTATTGTTTACCGTAGAGTTGTTCAACACAAGTTCGCGCGGCGGCGATCGCCTGATCTGATAAATGCACCGAATCAGTTCGCATATAGGTAATATACCCTTGCTCGTACAAACTTTGCGCTGTCCGCATTGTATCCCGTGCTGATAGCCTTAATTTTCGGTTAGATTCCTGTTGCAGCGTTGAAGTTGTGAATGGTGGTGCAGGCTTGCGCGTGACTGGACGTTCTTCTAAGTCTGTAACTTTCCATTGTTTTCCTTTGAGGCGGTCTTTTAAAGCTTTCGCTTCCGCTTCATTGAGTAAAACAACCTTCCGCCCAGCAATTAATTTTCCAGTTGCTTCATCAAAATCACTACCATTCGCTATCTTGGTTCCACCCAGCGTCACTAGTCGTGATTCAAAAGCGTTGTTTGACGCACTACCAGCGCTTTCCGCCTCCAATTCTGCCTTCAAATCCCAATAAGTCGCTTGACGAAAAGCACGACGCTGGCGTTCTTTTTCTACCAACAGCCGCACTGCTACTGACTGTACTCGTCCTGCTGATAAACCCCAAGCGATCTTCTTCCACAGCAGGGGCGACAGAGTATAACCAACAAGTCGATCTAAAATTCTTCTTGTTTCTTGAGCGCGTACCAGCTGCTCATCAACATCACGGCAATTTTTCAATGCCTTACGGATTGCATCTTGCGTAATCTCATGAAATACCATTCGCTTGATTGGAACTTTCGGCTTGAGTAGCTGCAATAAATGCCAACTGATACTTTCACCTTCGCGGTCTTCATCTGTCGCAAGTACCAGTTCATCTGCATTTTTCAGCGCTTCTTTCAGTTGGGTAACAACCTTTTTTTTATCTTTGGGGACGATATACAACGGTTCAAAGTCAGCGTCCACATTAACACCCAGCTGCGCCCATTTTTCTCCCTTCACTGCTGGGGGGATATCGCTAGCCGACTGCGGAAGGTCGCGGATATGACCCATAGACGCTTCCACGCGATAACCATTTGGCAAGTAGTTACGAATGGTACGGGCTTTAGTGGGAGATTCGACAATGACCAGAGTTGACATGGGTTCTTGCAAATAAAAATAGCAGCTAGGCTAAACAGACAACTTTAAAGAAATTGCCTCAATTGTCAAGAGGCACTGTTAGAGGACAAGGGTAAGAGGGAAGCAACTCCCAATTCAGATTTAAATCTAAATTGTTCTCTTTTAATAGTGGTACCCCTAGATCTCTACGTTATAACTAACAAATTTACCTTCGACAAAAGTTTCTCAAGCTACATTTCAGCTTAATGAGAATTTGTCAGCTCCACAAGTACCCTCATAAATGTAAAAAAAATTACCTAAAAATTAGGGAAAAATCCTTAGAAGTTAAATTGTGGCTTTGCTAGAAGTGATGCGATGGAATTGAGTGTATTGTTCCAGTTTTAAACCGTCATCATAAAAGAGCTACACCATGATTAAGACCTCTTACAAAGATGTTTGGTGGTTTTATGTAGTCTAATACATTACCCTCTAGGGATTTTTGCGATCGCAGACAAAAACAAACTGCATAAATAGCGCACAATTTCTCAGAGTTGTCTATCTTATCTAAAATAAAAACAAATCCATACTAGGCAGTGTTTATGGCAACCCAACTTGAGCAAACCAAAGCGCTACAACCAGTGGTATCTTGGGAAGCGTTGCCCGACGACTTTCAATTAGAGGATGAACCTGTGGAATATACAGGTCAACCAATTATCGCAGGTGCATTGCGTGAAAGCTTAGAAATTAGTGGTTTTATTCAACCACAAATGTTAATCGCATCGAATTTTGGTTTGTGTGCGACTATCAGCGGGCAATTTGTCGTTAAAGCACCCGATTGGGTTTATGTTGCTCATGTTAACCAAGCATTGAGCGATCGCAAAAGCTACACCCCCAATCTCGAAGGCGATGTTCCCCAAGTCGTGATGGAATTTTTATCCGACGCCGATGGGCAAGAATATTCGGTAAAACGCACCTATCCACCAGGGAAGTGGTTTTTTTACGAGCAAATTTTACAAGTTCCGATTTATGTCATCTTTGACCCCAGTGATGGATTATTGGAATCCTATCAACTCGAAAACGGACGCTACGAGCTTCAGCAACCGGATGAAAATGGTCGCCATTGGCTTGAGTCAATGAAGTTGTTTTTAGGAACTTGGCAAGGAACGAAAGAAGCACGAACGAGCTATTGGTTGCGGTGGTGGGATCAATCGGGTAATTTGTTACCCTGTGCGGTGGAATTGATTGAAATTGAACGCCAACGCGCTGAACAAGAACGTCAGCAAAAAGAACGACTGATCGCCTTTTTGCGATCGCAGGGCATTGATCCGAATAATTTGCCAACAGCATAGATATTACAGAAAAAATGTTGGGGTGCGATCGCCTTTTACATCCGTGTCGTACGTAAATATCTTTTCACATCTTCAGCTAGAAAAGATATGAGATAATTTCTCAATAAATTTGAGAATAATACTTGGCTAAAATGACAAAAATTTATACAAGCAAGGAGTGGCCAGAAATCGAGGAAGAGGGTTATCGAAATGGCAAGGTTTCTTACCATGATGATGGTATTGAAAGTGTTGAAATCTGGCAACATCCACTTCAAAAAGGTTTAGTAAGTGCGACTCCACTTTGCTTGGGACTTCAAACCGATGTTGTTAACGTTGAGTATCCAGAGACTTATGCGAATGATTGTCTAGAGACAGATGCTACCGGATACCCTACAATAACTCTGGTTTTTCGGAGTGCTGGGGTGCAATTAGAGCAAATTTTTGGTGTGAATGAAGATGCTTGCGAACAGTCTGGAGAAAGCTATTTATTTTACTATCCCGTAGAAACGCGAGAGGTTGAGACACACATTGCGGGACAAGATATAAATGTCAGAATTCGCCTACAACCGCATTTGCTGCGATTACTGAGTAAAGGTCAGGAAGCAAATTTACCTTGCTTGCTTAAACCATTTTTGGAAACGGACACCCCATCTTCATTTTATCAATCATTGGGCAAGATGACTCCGGCGATGCAAGTAGCGTTGCAGCAACTGCTACATTGTCCATTTCAAGGAATCATGCGACGTACTTATTTAGAAGCAAAAACACTCGAACTGATTACTCTACAATTGGCTCAATTGTTTAACGATGGTACACCTTCGTACCAGCAAGTTAGCTTAAAAAGCAGTGATATTGAGCGCATCTATCAAGCGAGAGATATTCTGATTCAAAATTCTACTAATCCACCGTCATTAGTTGAATTAGCACGACGAGTGCAGTTAAACGATCGCAAACTCAAGCAAGGATTTCGCCAAATCTTCGATAATACAGTATTTGGCTACTTGCACGATTATCGTTTAGAGAAAGCTTGTCAACTCCTCATCGAAGACCGAATGAATATAGCAGAGGTGTCTTATGCGGTAGGGTTTGCCAATAGAGGTTACTTTGCGGCTGCATTTCGCAAGAAGTTTGGCATAAATCCCAGTGATTATCAAGCACAATGGCGTAAAAAGTCCGCCTAGCGATCGCATTTGACCCTGTAGAGATCACCTAAAGTCACAAAATACCCTATGGTAACTACGAGTTATTGAAATCTAGTTGCAAGTGTTTAGCGCGGTCGTGGTGTGTAAAGCTATAGGTCAAAAATATCAAATTCTTGTCGCCATAGGTGCGATTTCAATTCTGACAGTAAAACCTGCTCAAGCAAATTCAACGCGGATTCAGGATATTATTCATCATCAAAGTGCGGCACTACTAGCGCAAGAATCTAGTGTAACAGTAGTGCCAGTAACGGGAGTGCAAGTCAATCCTACAGCGAAGGGCGTAGAGGTGATTTTACAAACTCTTCAAGGAGAACAGTTACAAGTTACAAACCGCAATGCTGGTAATAACTTTATTGCTGATATTCCCAATGCCCAATTGCGTCTGCCTAGCGGTGAGGCTTTTACATTTCGCTCAGAAAAACCAGTTACGGGAATTACTGAAATAACGGTTGCTAACTTTGATGCTAATACTATCCGCGTGACAGTGACGGGTGCAGCAGGAATACCAGTTGTAGAATTGTTTGACAGCGACGAGGGTTTAGTTTTTGGCTTCACACCAGTTGTCTCCTCTGCCCAAACTCCACCAAGCGATCAGCCATCAAATCAAGGCGATGAACTGATTGAATTAATCGTCACAGGACAGCAAGATGGTTATCGCATACCTGAAGCCTCAACTGCAACGAGAACCGATACGCCTTTGCGAGATATCCCTGGTTCAATACAAGTGATTCCCCGACAGCTACTAGAAGACCAGAATACGATACGAATACAGGATGCACTACAGAACGTCAGCGGCGTAAACAGGCAAGGAAATTACGGAGGAACAGATGCGGGTGGATATACCATTCGTGGTTTTGCACAAGAGGGAAACTTTCGCAATGGTCTTGCTGATAATGACTTCTATTCCTCGGTAGATACCGCCAATATTGAACGCATTGAGGTTCTCAAAGGACCTGCTTCTGTTTTATTTGGTCAGGTTGAACCAGGAGGGATTGTTAATGTTGTTACGAAACAACCCCTCAGTACTCCCTATTATTCGGCTGACTTTAGTGTCGGCAATTACGCATTTTATCGTCCCAGTTTTGATTTATCAGGACCCCTCACCGATGACGGTTCGCTGCTATACCGACTCAACGTTGCTTATCAAAATGCTGGGAGTTTTCGCGATTTTAACTTTACAGAACGTCTGTTTGTTGCGCCTGTCATTACTTGGAATATTAGCGATCGCACTTCATTAACTTTTGACTTAGAATACCAGAACAATAATTATCTGTTTGATCGCGGACTTCCTGCTATCGGAGATAGACCCGCGCCCGTCCCTATTAGTCGTTTGGTTGGTCTTCCTGAAAGTATTTATGATGATAGTACCTTTCGGGCTGGCTACAGGTTTCAGCATCAATTTAGCGACGATTGGGAGTTACGCAATGCCTTTTCTTTTGTGTCTGGCAGATCGGGAGGCACTTATGCTATTGGTGGTAGTGAGCTTATTGATGAGCAATTCAGCCCAATAAGTGTGGGGCGCGATGACTTCTTGCGAGAAATTTATACACTACAAACAGAATTAGTCGGACGGTTCAATACGGGTTCGATTCTCCACCAACCTTTATTGGGGGTGGAGTTAAGACGCAATGTGTGGAATTATACTTCATTCGATGTGACAGAACCCCTACTTCTCGACATTTTTAATCCTAATTATGATGTTGCGTTTCCTGATATACCTGATGAAGAAACTTTCTCGTATACAACTCGCCGAGATACTTTAGGAATTTACCTCCAAGATCAAATTACCTTTGCCGATAATTTAAAGCTCTTGATTGGCGGACGTTTTGATGCTTTTCACCGCAGAGATGACTTCGGAACACCAGAAGAGGAATCGCTGACGAGCTTTAGTCCCCGTGTTGGTATTGTCTATCAGCCCATTGAGCCGATTTCGCTCTACGCCAGCTACACGCGATCATTTCAACCCGATCGATTTCTCGGTCGTTCTGTAACCAATACCCCCTTTGAGCCAACTATCGGTAGGCAGTATGAAATTGGTATCAAGGCAGATATCAGCGAACAACTTTCAGCAACACTAGCAGCCTTCGAGATTACTAAAACCAATGTTCTAACAACCGATCCCATTAATCCAGATTTTTCTATTCAAGTGGGCGCACAAAGAAGCCGAGGTATCGAATTAGACATTAGTGGTGAAATTCTTCCAGGTTGGAATATTATCACATCTTACGCCTACATCAACGCGATTACCTCAGAAGACAACACCATTCCCGTTGGCAATCGGCTGATTAACGTTCCCGAACACGCGGCTAGTCTCTGGACAACTTATGAAATTCAAAGCGGTGATTTGCAAGGTTTGGGTTTTGGTTTAGGACTCTACTACGTAGGAGATAGAAATGCTGATCTTGAAAACACAGCCATTTTGCCCAGCTATTTTAGAACTGATTCAGCAATCTATTACAAACGGGAGAACTGGAAATTAGCATTTAATTTCCAAAATATTTTCAATGAAACCTACTACGAGACTTCTCAAACCAGAAATATTATCTATCCTGGCGCACCTTTCACTGTGATTGGCTCATTTTCTATCGAGTTCTAATGTTTTTGTTTAGCTCACAATGTTCCTAGATTGCCACAACCTGAATCGATACGTTAGTCTTGTCTTTCTCACCGTCATTTTGATCGCAGCTTGCCAAGGTGGTATTACTAACAGTCCTAGTTTAGATGAGCCGCCATCCACTGATTGTCGAATGATTAACCATGCTGGAGGTAAAACCACGATTTGTGGCAAACCTCAAAAAGTAGCGGCTTTGGAACCAAAAATACTAAGTATGATGCTTGCGCTTGATGTGCAACCTGCTGCTTACGCTGATGCTTATTTGGTACAGTCACCCCAATTTGACAACCCTAGCACACAGATTCCTTACTTGGGCAATTTTATCACGAGTCAGCCGGTGAATTTAGGCGAGCGATCGCAGCCCTCTTTGGAAACTTTAACTCTAGTCAAACCAAATTTAATCTTAGGCGTAAGCTCTCAGGAAAATAAACTGCTGTCTTCAATTGCTCCTACAGTGCTAATAAACATTGATACACAGGGATGGCAAGATAATATTCAAATTGTCGCTAAAGCACTCAATCGAGAAGATAATGTACAACAGGTGATTGATTCGTATCAGCAACAGCTTGCCGAAGTTCGCACTAAACTAGCCCCTTTCGTAAACACTCATCCGCGAGTGTTGAATGTCATTTGCAGTCAATCGATGGACTACATTGAGATTGCATACGCTGGGGATGCAGTTCGGATCTTGGAAGCCGTTGGATTTCAACCTGTATTACTTAACAATGTGGAGCAAAAACCAGGAGTCCGACCCATAGTTACTATTGAAACATTATCTCAACTCGATGCAGATATTATTATTGTTCATACTTGGCTTGAGCAATGGGAAGGCAATTCTACTTATAACGTCCCGCTAGCAGAACTCAAGCAAAAATGGGTTAAAAATCCCCTGCTGCATAATTCACGAGCATGGAAAGAAGGTCGAGTTTACTTCGTTGACTATCAAATGTGGGGTAGTGTTATTGGTGGACCTATTGCTGATTCTCTGATATTAGAACAGTTGCCAACACTTCTACTTTCACCTTCCCAAGGTAATTTAAATCCGACATGAAATAGGTAGAAATGGGAATTTTTGCAGCCTGTGCAGTGCTAGATAATTCAAGTATCTAACTAACAAACCCTAGATGATGAGGGTTTTTATTGTTCATGCGATCGCCCTGCTTCTCTCACTGCTGCAACATCTAATTCTAGTGCTTCTGCAACTTGTTCCAAAGTTAATCCTAACTTCAATAACCGAGGCACTGCTTCCAATTTACCCTCAACACGTCCCTTACGTTCTCCGTCTTCCAAGCCTTCTTGGTAAACCCTTGTTTGTTTCAAATCGCCTAATCCTAACATTGCTCGAATCTCCGCTTGACTCTTGTGAGGAAACTTATAAACAACGATCGTTTCTATTAATTCTACTAATTTTCTACTTACCTGTTCATCAGTAATTTGTCTACTTTGCTCAATTAGACTCCTGGCTTTTACACTTGCTACTTCTGGTGGTTCAACCAATAGTATAAGAGTTCCTAAACCGATTGATTGATGAGCAAAATCTTTCAACTCATCTAAGTAGATTACTTGCACCCGTTGACTTTCAAAAAACTCCCAGTAGCGCGTAGGTACTCCCAGATCGAGGCGACGACTCATCCAAATCACTGTTCCCCGCCAATCGTTGAGCATTTCCGTCTTATCCAGATAGATAAAAATCTCGGTGAGGAGGCGAGAGTATAACCCAGGATCAGATTGAAACTGAAATTCGGTGAAATGAATTGGTTGGTTTAACTGTGGTTGTTTGGGCAAAAACACCCCATCAATGCGAAAGGCTGTTTGCTTGACTTCCACTGATAAAAATTCATACGCCTCTGCTTCAACTGAAGATTGACCCAGCAATTCAAAAAAAACACTCGGAAATGTCTTAAACAGTCGATAGAGAATTGAATCAGTTTTCACACAATAAAAAGACTATCTCAGAATAAATATAATGGGTAGAAATAAACGTAACTAAAAGGTTGGTAATTGGTAACTGGTAATTGGTCAAGCTAAAGAATTTCTATGACCTGTTACCCGATAAAAGATTTCACGGTTAAAGTAAATCCAGGAACAACATCCTCCCCACTCAAAACTGCTGTTGCTGGATACTGTGTAATTGATTGATCTGCCCTGTATACCCAAGCTTGTTGATTTTGACGGTCAAATAACCATCCCAACCGTACGCCATTTTCGATATACTCGCGCATTTTTGCTTGTAGCGTTTCCAAACTATCAGTTTTAGAGCGAATTTCTATCACAAAATCAGGAGCTAAATTCAAAAAAGAATCTTCCTGCTCGTCCCAATTTTCTGGTAATCTGCCTTTAGCAACAAAAGCCGCATCAGGAGATCTTACAGCAGTATTTGCTAAGCGAAAACCACAACTTGAGCTAAAGACTTCACCAAGATCGTTACTTTCCACCCAGTTTAGTAGGTAAGCTCCTGCTTTAATTTCGCGATTACTAGAAATCCCTCCTGTAGGTGGCATAATGACTAACGTCCCGTCAGCATTCCGCTCAAATTGTAAATCTGGATTTTTGGAACTGATTTGCATTAACTCTTCATCAGTTACAGTAGCCCAAGATGAAATCATCACTTTTTACCTTGAATTCAAAATCTAGTGATAATTTGGCATTTAACTATAAATTGATTGTAACCATAGCTATATGGAATAGTTCTTCTGTGCAAGTAACTTATTATACCTGTAATAGTTACTTGCAATCTCTCATCAGCGCTGGTAATGAGTTGTGTCGCAGTCATTACCGAAAAGATGAAACACACATAAAAGGAACCATATGATAGACAATAAAGTTAACACAGCGATTGTCTCATAGCCAAAACCTATATCACTCATGGATTTTGCTAATCTTGTAGACCAGTTAAATGCTGGAACAATTTTGCCGGAGGGGATAGTGCTAACTACCTTGATGGTAATAGTCATAGGCGATTTGATTGTCGGACGTAGTGCTTCGCGCTGGATTCCTTATACAGCGATCGCAGGTTTACTCGCCGCTGTCGTCGCGTTATATCTTCAATGGAATAACCCAAATCCGATTTCATTTCTTGGTGCTTTTAATAGCGATGACCTCAGTATCGTCTTTCGCGGCATCATCGCGCTATCAACTGCGGTAACGATCTTGATGTCGATTCGCTATATTGAGCAATCTGGCACAGCTTTAGCAGAATTCATTGGAATTATGCTGACAGCAACACTAGGAGGGATGTTCTTATCTGGGGCTTCTGAATTAGTGACAATTTTCATCTCACTAGAAACCCTCAGTATCTCTTCGTACTTGATGACAGGATACACCAAACGCGATCCCCGCTCAAACGAAGCTGCACTGAAATATTTGCTGATTGGTGCTTCAAGTACAGGTGTTTTCCTTTACGGTGTTTCTCTACTGTATGGTTTATCTGGAGGTGAAACTCAATTAAGTGCGATCGCATCGGCAATAACTGACGCTAACTTAAGTCAATCACTTGGTTTAGTAATTTCTTTGGTATTTGTGATTGCAGGTGTTGCATTTAAAATTTCTGCTGCACCCTTCCACCAGTGGACACCTGATGTTTATGAAGGTTCGCCAACTCCAGTCGTTGCATTTTTATCAGTAGGTTCTAAAGCTGCAGGATTTGCTTTAGCAATTCGCATGATGAATAGTGCTTTCCCCCTACTCATTGATGAGTGGCAATTTGTTTTTACTGCGCTTGCTGTCCTCAGTATGGTGCTAGGTAACGTCGTTGCGCTGGCACAAACCAGTATGAAACGAATGTTAGCTTATTCCTCAATCGGACAAGCTGGATTTGTGATGATTGGTTTAATTGCGGGAACCGAAGCAGGTTATGCCAGTATGGTATTTTACCTATTGGTTTACCTGTTCATGAACTTGGGAGCATTTACCTGTCTCATTCTGTTTACGCTACGGACAGGTACTGACCAAATTAGTGAATACTCTGGTCTTTATCAAAAAGATCCTCTGCTAACGCTGTGTTTGAGTATCTGCTTACTATCTTTAGGCGGTATCCCACCTCTTGCAGGATTCTTTGGTAAAATTTACTTATTCTGGGCAGGATGGCAAGCTGGACAATATGGATTGGTTCTACTCGGTTTAGTCACCACGGTAGTTTCTATTTACTACTACATTCGTGTTGTGCGGATGATGGTTGTTAAAGAACCACAGGAAATGTCTGAAGCCGTGAAGAACTATCCTGCAGTACAATGGAATTTACCTGGAATGCGACCGTTGCAAGTCGGCTTGGTATTGACTCTAGTGGCTACTTCTTTGGCAGGGATTTTGTCGAATCCACTATTCACCATAGCTAACAGTTCAATTGCGCGCACACCCACACTGCAAACAACGGTAATTAGTACCCACATACCCGCGAAAGAACAGAACAGGGGTTAGATTAACGAGAAAACGGTCGTGAATTAAGGAAGTGCTTAACTAGCAATCTTACACTTTTCTTCACGACCGATTGAAAACAAATACTACTAAATTCTTCTAGGTTAAAATACAAGTTTATTTTTTAAGAAATCCGCAGAATATTAAGTAATTCAGCTTTAAGTACAAAGCTTACCATAACTAAAATATATTAAGACAAAAATTAATGGTTATTACTTTAATTAACTAAGCTGAATTGTTCTAGTTGATATTTAGCTAAAGACAATGCTTCCTGAGCTAACTTAACTTTTTCATCTTTTAACACATTGTGCAAACGCGATAGATAAGCCTCAAGATATCTAATACGCAAGCTTGGCTCAGAATTTAAATCATTAAGAAAAGGAAGATCAGACTCGACCATAAAGCGAATACCTAGCATTGGAATTGGGCTACGAAGGGGACGGAAGTTGGGATTATGTAGCCCAGAACTGCTGTTTTGCTTGTGAAATTCTCCTATCATTAGTCCTGCCTCAACAAAGGAAGGCTTCAGCTGGCGTTGGATACTATCAATTAATTTAAAAGCTTCAGTACTGATATCAGGAAAAATGAGCATGAGAGCTTTGTAAAATGCAGCTTCTCCTTCTGTTGGTTCTAAGTTAAAGAAAATATTTTGGTAGCCTTTGACAATCTTTTCAACTTGCTGTTGCTCCAAGTTTTGAGTACGAATTACTGTTAGTCGTATGCTATTTAACTGTAAAGCACGAGGCAAAAAAGGACAAACAGGACCAGCTCTTCCTAAATCAGGGTGAGGCTTTGCTAAAAACATTTTAACCCACTCCATAGTTTGACTTAAGTAAGGTATATCTTCTTGGATTTGGTCAAGCTCAATTGGTGAATATAGTTGCATTCTACTAAATAATTAAATGTATTTGTACAGCTTTTGAAAAAGAGAGAAATGTAACCAGCGCACCAAAGAGTATATTGTCAAAGTCTGGAAAAAATTAGGCTTTTTAACATTTACAGCCTCAATAGTGCCAACTATTATTGGAATGTTTTATAAAACACCCTATCAATTCATAAAATTGATAAAAACAAATAATCCAGAATATTAATGAACGTTTATTAACTAAAGTAGGAGTATTGTTCCTTAAACTCATAAAAATTCTGTTTTACAGAAAAATAATTATTAAATATAGTGTTATTAATCTTATCCAGGTAGTCTGATTAAGGTAAATTACGTTTTCAGTGCTATTTTATATTGAAATTTCTAGAAATAAACTATGGTTTATTAAGAGCTTAATTAACCTCAAACAAAACTTGAATTTTACATACCTAACTACATAATAAAAATTCAAAAATCTAAATAAGTAGGCGGGCATAATTAGACATCACACATAGCATTTGTTGGGTAATGGGTAATAGATACTGCTTGACCAATTACCATTTACCAGTCACCAGTTACCAGCCCTTAAGCTATGTTTATTTTTACCCACTTACTTAGTGTTTTTTGATTTAAACAAAGTTTTGTATTTTCTATAACTTATTGTCATTTTTAACAATGTATCAATAGAAAGCAGTCATTAAAAAACTATTCACATAAGAAAAAATATTTGTGGGATTCAATCAACATACTTTTTCTGATACTAAACATACCTTTAAAAACGTTTACAGCTACCTAAGTGTTCTAAATTTTAGAAGTATTAATATCTAGCTAAAAATGGTAGAAATGAGTATGAAAATAAAAAATGAAAATTTTTATCTCAAGCAAGATATCCAAAGAGAACCATTAAACGAAACCAACTTCCTTCAAAATTTAGAAGTAGAACATAATGCTTCAGACTTGTCTGTCAATTCTACGTACATTCATCAAATGTTTGAAGCTCAAGTAATGCAAGCTCCTGATGCTGTAGCTGTAGTTTTTGACAATAAATACTTTACTTATCAGCAGTTAAACCAACGAGCAAATCAGCTAGCACATTACTTGCAGTCACTTGGGGTTGGTCCTGAAGTGTTAGTTGGCATTTGTATAGAGCGATCCTTAGAGATGGTTGTAGGGCTGTTAGGAATTCTTAAAGCTGGAGGAGCTTATGTACCTCTAGAACCCGAGTATCCTTTAGAACGCTTATCCTTTATTTTGCAGGAAACCCAAGTAGAAGTATTACTGACTCAAAAACGACTAGCGCAGAGCTTACCAACCTCTAGAGCACTAATTTGTTTAGACTCAGATTGGGAAGTTATATCCCAGCAGAGCAAAGAAAATTTAGTCTGTGAGACAACGGGAAGTAACCTAGCATATGTAATCTACACCTCCGGTTCTACAGGACAGCCCAAGGGAGTGATGATTTGCCACGCTGGAATTTGCAATCAACTGTGGTGGAGACAAAATACTTTTCCACTTACTACTGCGGACAAAGTTTTACTATCATTTTCGTTTAGCTTCGATCCCTCTGTTTGGCAGATATTTTGGCCCTTATCTTGCGGGGCGCAGTTGGTTTTGGCTCGTCCAGGTGGGCATCAAGATAGTGCTTACCTCGTTAAGTTGATTGCCGAGCAGCAGATTACTACAATTGCTATGGTACCTGCGATGCTCCGCTTATTCTTAGAGGAAAGGGAAGTTGATGCTTGTAAATGCTTGAGGTATGTCTTTTGCGGTGGTGAAGCCTTACCAGCAGAACTCCAGACCCATTTCTTCACCCGTCTGAACTTGGACAATGTTTTGCACAATGTCTATGGTCCCACAGAAGCCTCAATAGATGCTACTTATTGGTGTTGCGATCGCAATAGTAATTACCAAATTGCCCCGATTGGTCGTCCAATTGCTAATACACAAGTTTACATCCTAAGCGCTGAGTTACAGCCTGTATTTGTAGGAGTACCAGGCGAGCTATACATTAGTGGAGCAGGGCTTGCTAGGGGGTACCTCAACCGCCCACAGTTAACTGCCGAGAAATTTATTCCCCATCCCTTCAACAGTGAACCAGGTAGCCGTTTGTACAAAACTGGAGATCTGGCGCGTTTCTTACCAGACGGTAACATTGAATTCCTTGGTCGTATTGATCACCAATTAAAGATTCGTGGCTTCCGCATCGAGTTAGAGGAAATTGAGGCAGTATTGCGCCAACATGACTGTGTCAAGCATAGTGTGGTTATGGGTCGAGAGGATACACCTGGTGATAAGCGTTTAGTGGCTTACATTATTCCGTCTCAGGAGCAAGCACCAACCACTAGTGAATTACGTTGCTTCTTAAAAGAACGACTGCCTGACTACATGATTCCCGCTGTGTTCATTATTCTGAAAAGTTTACCACTCAACGCTAATGGTAAAGTAGACCGTCATGCCTTACCCGCACCTCAACCCGAACGACCTTCGTTGCAAACACCCTTTGTTTCACCTCAAGATCCTTTAGAACTTCAACTAACAAACCTCTGGGAACAGGTTCTCAAGACTTACCCTGTTGGAGTGAGGGATAATTTCTTTGAACTAGGAGGAAACTCACTACTAGCTGCACGTTTGTTTTCTCGTATTGAAGAAATGTTCAGTGAAAAACTTCCATTAGCCACTCTTTTTCAAGCACCGACGATTGAACAGTTAGCTTGTATTCTTCAAGAGAAAGGACGGAACACTTCTTGGAAATCGCTGGTAGCCATTCAACCCAAAGGCTCTAAACCACCATTTTTTTTCGTACACACTAAGGGTGGTAACGTTTTGGGCTACCGAAGCTTGGCGCATTATCTAGGTGATCAACCCTTTTATGGGCTACAAGCAAAAGGATTGGATGGTAAACAAACTCCTCATACCCGTATTGAAGAGATGGCAGCTGACTACATCCGAGAAATACAGGAACTCCAGCCCTTTGGTCCTTACTTTATTGGTGGTTACTCTTTTGGAGGTTTAATAGCATATGAGATGGCAAGACAATTGCAAGCTCAAGGGCAAAAAATAGCTGCATTGGTTTTAGTAGATACCTATAACAGACAAGGGCTGTGGTTTGAAAAAGTGTCTTTACGTAGTAAGTTTTCTCGGCATCTAAATAACTTGTTACGACTTACACTCAAAGCAAAATTTGCTTATATAAAACAGAAGTTGAAGCAGGGATTTTATTTGCCAAAACAATCTACAATATCTCTGCAAACGACGCCATTGCAAGCAGCTTTTGATCAAGCTATTAAAACTTATGTACCTCAAGCTTACTCAGGTAAGTTACTTCTATTCCGAGCAACTCAACAACATAAATATTGGTCGCCATCTATGAAAATTGATTCCCAATTGGGCTGGAGTAAATTAGTTGCTGAGGGTATAGAGATTAAAGATCTTCCTGGGCATCACTTCAATCTGTTACGCGAACCCTGCGTACAAATTTTAGCGGAGTCGCTACAAGCTTACCTCGATTCAATGCAAGCAAGTAAATAAGTGGTGCTCGTTCAAGCAGAATCTCAGTTAGATGGTAAAACTATTTACGTGGAGCCTAGATTTCTTTATTATTAATTGTGTTAACTTTGCAAAACTTTCAACCGATAGCGGCGATCGCCACAACCCCAACAGCAGCTAAAACGTTACAGCCACTATGTCAAAATGGCGTCACACTCTGGATTCCAGAATCAGTTGTAGGTATTGCAGAAGCAAAGATCTATACAGGTTCACTCAAAAGTCATATTGCTGAACTTTGGCAAACACACCAAGGTTTGATATTTGGTTTAGCAACAGGGGCTGTAGTCCGGCTAATAGCGCCTTTACTGCAACATAAATCCTGCGATCCAGCAGTTGTCGTTGTTGATGAAACTGGTAAATTTGCGATCAGTTTGTGTAGCGGACATCAGGGTGGGGCAGATAAATTGACACAAGCGATCGCACAGCTACTCAATGCGACACCTGTCTTAACTGGTGCTGCGTCTACATTAGGATTACCCGCAGTCGATATTGTCGGAATTCCCTTTGGTTGGCAACGCGGTGCAGGAAACTGGACAGAAGTCAGTGCAGCAGTAGCACGCAATGAACCAGTACAAGTCATTCAAGAAGCCGGTTCTACGCTCTGGCAATCTACAACTAGTTTTCAGCATTCCAGTTTAACCCTCGAATCCACTCCAGATCCAACACCTAAAGTTTATATTACCCCTCGCCCCTCATCTCTAGCCCCTCACCCCTTCATACGTTGGCATCCTCGTGTTCTCTGGCTAGGAATTGGTTGCGAACGTGGGACATCGCGTGAATTGATTGAAAGCGCAATTACGCAAGTTTGTCAAGAACATCAATTAGCCGAACAAGCGATCGCAGGTATTGCCACGATTGACATCAAAGCCGATGAAGTAGGCTTAATTGAATTATGCCGCGATCGCAACTTGCCTTTACGTACTTTCTCCGCAGATATTTTACGTTCTGTTACGGTACCCAATCCTTCAAAAATTGTTAATGCTGAGGTGGGAACCCCCAGTGTCGCTGAGGCTGCGGCATTATTTGCTGCCAATGCTCAAAATTTACTTGTTGCTAAGCAAATTTTTCGTGCTGCGGAATTTAAAGGTGCGGTTACTGTTGCGATCGCCCAAGCTGAACAAGAATATACTGGACGTACGGGCAGATTGTTCCTCGTTGGGATAGGACCAGGACAATTAGATCAAATAACCCCTGCTGCACAAGCTGCGATAAGTTCTGCGGATGTTGTTATCGGTTACTCGCTGTATATCAATTTGATTGCCCCACTCCTCCAACCAAATCAAATCATCGAAGCCTTACCAATTACTCAAGAACGTCAACGGGCGCAACGGGCAATTTCACTCGCACAGTGGGGTTTAACTGTTGCTGTAGTCTCCTCTGGTGATATTGGCATTTATGGGATGGCGGGTTTAGTTCTAGAGGAACTCCAAGCACAAGGCTGGGATGGTAAAACGCCATCTGTAGAAGTATTTCCAGGAATTACCGCAATGCAAGCCGCTGCAGCACGTTTGGGTGCGCCCTTAATGCATGATTTTTGTGCAATTAGTTTAAGCGATCTACTGACACCGTGGGAAGTCATTGAAAAACGCTTACACGCCGCAGCCCAAGCAGATTTTGTTACGGCGCTGTATAATCCGCGATCGCAAACACGCATTCAACAACTAACAAGCGCAATTAAAATATTCTTACAATATCGCAATCCGCAAACTCCAGTTGCTGTGATACGCTCTGCTTACCGTCAAAATGAACAAATCACCTTAACAACACTCAAAAAACTGCAAGATGTTCCTGTTGATATGCTGACAACAGTTTTAATTGGCAACCAAAGTACGCGGACTCAAGGTAATTGGATGATTACACCACGAGGCTATAATACTGGTTTGCCTTAGAGTTGCTGCGTTTGGGAAAGCAGGAAAAGACAACCATCCTTAACGGCGAACGCTACCAACTAAAAAAGTAAGTAGGCTTGTTACCAGTGTTAAAACAATTGAACCTAATAGGGCTGGAAAAAATCCTGTAACGACAAAGCCAGGAGTAATTGCACCAGCTAACCAAATAACTAAGGCATTAATAATAAATAAAAATAAGCCTAAGGTGACAACAGTGAGTGGTAGTGTCAACAAAACTAATATTGGCTTCGCAATTGCATTAAGTAATCCTAAAATCACCGCAGCAAGTAACGCAGAGGCAAAACTAGTGACAGCAAACCCAGGAACAATGTAAGCAGTGATTACTAATGCGATCGCACTTAAAAGCCAAATCAGAACAAACTGGATCATAACGTTCACTCCTCAATATGCAGTAAGCAGCACCAAAATACTTAAATTAGAGATGCGCTAAGCTGAAAAAGCACTTTAGTCGCAAAATAGATCTTGGCACTTCACTTGCTACCTAGTATGTTTTGGCGAAAACTAACTTTTCTTTTGTTGATTTTCATATTATCTCTTTGGGCGTTACCTGCGAAAGCTTTAGACTATCCGCCTCCTTTATCTTTTAGTAATGCTGAGTTGAAAGGGCGCGATTTTTCAGGACAAATGCTACGTGCATCGGAGTTTTCTAACGCCAATATGGAGCAAACTAATTTTACCGATGCTGACTTAAGAGGAGCAATCTTTAGTGCTTCAGTAATGACTAAAGCAAATTTACACGGTGCAAACCTGACAAATGCAATGGCGGATCAAGTTAACTTTACTGACGCCAATTTAAGTGAAGCAGTTCTTGCAGAAACAATTTTACTGCGCTCTGTGTTTGATAATACAGATATTACCGCTGCTGATTTTAGTGATGCCATTCTAGATGCTGTACAAGTGAAAGAATTGTGTCAACGTGCTAGTGGTGTGAATCCTACAACTGGTATTGATACGCGAGAATCATTAGGATGCAGATAAAACGAGTTGGTGTCATTGGTGGCGGACAACTTGCTTGGATGATGGCAATTCCAGCCCAAGCAATGGGTATAGAATTAGTGATTCAAACACCTAATTCTGACGATCCGGCAGTGGCGATCGCCTCGGATACAATTTTTGCTGCTATTGATGATGCTGATGCTACCAAGGAATTAGCACGTCGCAGCGATGTCATCACTTTTGAGAATGAATTTGTTGATTTAACTGCGTTATTTCCTCTAGCTGCAAGTGGTGTTTGCTTTCGCCCTCGCTTAGAGGCATTATCTCCTTTACTTGACAAGTATCACCAACGCTGCTATCTAGAAAAGCTGGGCATACCACAACCTAAGTTTACTCTCCCACCTGACACTTGTTTAAAGTTTCCCATTGTTTTAAAAACTCGTCGTCATGGTTATGACGGTCAAGGTACATTTATTATTAAAGACCTAGCGACTTTGCAACAGAAGTTAGATACTTCACACAAGTCTTCAGAAGTGCTTTTAGAAGAGTTTATCCCTTTTGAGCGCGAACTTGCTGTTATTGTGGTGCGATCAGTTAATGGTGATGTTGTGACGTTCCCCATTGTAGAAACTCAGCAAGAAGATCAAGTGTGTCGGCGTGTTATTGCACCAGCAGATATCAGTGCTTCTGTCGCTCAAGAAGTTGAAGCGATCGCATCTAAACTAATGACTAGTTTACAGGCGGTTGGTGTATTTGGTATTGAGCTATTTCTCACAAGAGATCAACAAGTATTAGTCAATGAAATCGCTCCGCGTACCCACAACTCTGGACATTTTACAATTGATGCGTGTACAACTTCGCAGTTTGAGCAACATTTACGTGCTGTATGTGACTTGCCACTAGGTCATGCTGGCTTGACGTGTAGCGGTGCAGTGATGGTTAATCTTTTAGGTTACGAACAGGCACAAGACGATTATATTGAGAAGCGAGCGCAAATTAGCGAAGTTCCCCACGCACGCGTTCATTGGTATGGTAAGCAAGAATCGCGTCCAGGGCGTAAACTTGGTCATGTTACAGTGTTGTTAGATGAACATAATCCGCAAGCGCAAGCGATCGCTCATCAGATCGAATCACTTTGGTATCCTCAGCCCAATTAAGTAAATATTCTTATTTCAACCCTCATGAGTGCAAATTGCAGGGTTTTCAGTGTTTTGTACCTTACAGATGAAGCTAAATTAAAGTTATCGACAACTAACGACACCACACAAATTAATCGCTATAATAAATAAAGTTCCACTGCAGCGTTGGTGACTGCCAATAATGTTTTTGGATCTATGCTTTGTCGAATTAGGGAACCACTGAGTTCTAGCGGCAGTAGACCGAGCTTAGCTACTCGGAAACTTTAAGTTAGAGAAGAGGTACCCACCTGGATTTATCCAGGTCTAAAACTGAGGTAAAACGGCACTGCGGTGAACTTAAGCATCATAAGGCTCTCTTGGTTTTAACTAAGAGAGTTTTAATTATTGGTAAGTGGTAATGGGTAACTGGTAATTGGAAATTGAGATAGTGTATCTCGTATTTACAATTGGTGTTTTCTAACTAAGATGTTGGATCACTAAACATAATTTTTCATTGAGTTAGTAGCTTGAAAAACTAGAGTCAATTACCTATTACCCATTACCAGTTACCACCAGACTATTTCTCTATGCTGTATCAATTGCTGCGAAATTGTTATCCAGGATACGTTAGGATAATTAAATTCTGATTCAAGTTGCGCTACTTTGTCTCCATTGCTGACTACTCCAGTATTTCCAGCGGCTGTTTTTCGGCTAGACAATGGTTTAACAATTATTCATCAGTATGTCCCTGCTACCCCTGTTGTTGTTGTAGACGTTTGGGTACGTGCTGGTGCAGTTTGCGAGCCAGAACCGTGGTATGGTATGGCACACTTTCTCGAACATATGATTTTTAAGGGCACCTCAGTCATACCTCCAGGGGTCTTTGATTACGCGGTTGAAAACTTAGGAGGAACGACAAATGCAGCCACAAGTCATGATTACGCTCATTTCTTCCTAACAACTGCTGCGCCATACCTCGAAGACACACTACCATACTTAGCAGAATTACTTCTCAATGCGGCAATTCCTGAAGAAGAATTTATCACAGAACGCGATGTTGTTCTTGAGGAAATTCGTTGCGCGTATGACGACCCTGATTGGATAGGCTTTCAGGCTTTGGGCGCAAGTATTTATCAGCAACATCCTTATGGGCGTTCAGTACTGGGTAGCGAGACAGACTTGATGCAGCAATCACCTGAAGCGATGCGTTGTTTTCATCACGCGCACTATCAGCCAGAAAATATGACTGTAGTCATTGTCGGTGGTATTGCTCAAGAGTCTGCAATTGACATTGTCAGTCAAGCTTTTCAGGAATTTGCACCGCGTAGTGAGTGTCCGCAAACCGAGATTGCAGTCACTGAACCGTTACTTGCAGGAGTTCGCCGTCAAGAAATCTATTTACCTAGATTAGAGCAAGCACGATTATTAATGGCTTGGACAGCTCCAGGAGTAGATCAGTTACGCAATGCATATGGCTTAGATCTACTTTCTGTGCTACTCTCCGAAGGTCGTTCATCGCGATTAGTGCGCGAGTTACGCGAAGAACAGCACTTAGTTCAAGGAATCACGAGTAATTTTTCGCTGCAGCGCGACTCTAGTTTATTTACAATCACTGCTTGGTTAGAACCAGAAAACTTAGAACGAGTGGAGTCATTAATTCGCGCGCACTTAGAAGATTTACAAACAACCCTTGTGACTTCAGGAGAATTAGCGCGGTGTAAGCGTTTACTCTGTAACGATTATGCATTTTCAACCGAAACTCCTAACCAAATGGCAGGGCTTTATGGTTACTACAATACAATTGCGCAAGCAGAATTAGCGGTTATCTATCCTGAACAAATTCGCTCTTTTCAAGCAGATGAGATACAGCAGTTAACACAACAATATCTCTCACCATATTCTTATGCAGTGACAACTCTCAATCCCTGCTAGCCTAAAGTAAGGGGTCAGGCGTCAGAGGTCAGAGAGTTTAAGTGAGTTATGAGTATCGAGTCATGAGTTAAGAAAATTCCTTTAATTCAAAACTCAAAACTGGTCACTAGTTACTAATCACTATTACCTCGCCCCTCGGACAAACTCGCCTCTCACATTGCACGAATAGACAGATAGATGAAAACGGATAACGGACAATATATCGCGATCGCATCACCACCTCATAAACAGATTACCCGCACGGTTTTAAGTAATGGCATTGTTGTACTTGTAACCGAAAATCCAGCTGCAGATATTGTGGCTGCGAGAGTATTTGTAAAAGCAGGAAGTTGTCGTGAAGCAGCACAGCAATCAGGATTAGTTCATCTACTTAGTTCGGTACTTACCAAAGGAACACAAAAACTTTCTTCGTTGGAAATTGCGGAGCAAGTAGAATCGGTGGGAGCAAGTTTAGGTACTGATGCAGCTGCTGATTATTTTTTACTGAGTTTGAAAACTGTTAGCTCAGATTTTCTAGAGATTTTAGCATTAGCTGCAGAAATATTGCGATCGCCTTCGTTTCCTGAACTAGAAGTCGAGTTAGAACGACGGTGGTTGATGCAAAACATTCGTTCACAGCAAGAACAGCCATTTACTATTGCGTTCGACCAATTACGTCAAGCAATGTATCAAAATCACCCCTATGCATCATCAGCATTGGGAACTGAAGTGACAGTAGCAAATCTCCGTCGTGATGATTTAATTGGCTATCATCAAATGTATTTTCGTCCCGATAATTTAGTTGTTAGTATTACAGGTCGCATTGCTGCAACAGCAGCCGTAGCTGCTATTGAAAAGGTTTTTGGGGATTGGCAAAATCCTGCAACTCTGATACCTGAGTTGCAATTACCTCATATTGAGCCACAGCCGTATCAAATTAATAAACCTCAACCCACCCAGCAATCAATTGTGATGTTAGGGTATCTTGCGCCGTCAGTACAGCAAAATGATTATGTTGCTTTGAAGTTACTGTCTACGTATTTGGGTAATGGACTTTCGAGTCGTTTATTTGTAGAACTGCGTGAAAAGCGGGGACTCGCTTATGATGTTTCCGCCTTCTATCCTACGCGTCAGGGAATCGCGCCTTTTGTCGTTTATATCGGGACAGCACCTGAAAATACCGCGATCGCCCTCGAAGGACTAAGAACAGAAGTTGAGTTACTCTACACGCAACCACTAGAAGAATACGCCCTGCAAGCCGCTAAAAATAAGATTCTTGGACAATACGCTTTGAGTAAACAAACAAATGCTCAGATTGCTCAAGCCTACGGCTGGTATGAAGCGTTAGGATTAGGAATTGCATTTGATACACAGTTTCAGCAACAAATTGCGGCGGTAACTGCACAGCAGTTGCAACAAGCGGCTTGTCGTTATTTTCTAGAGCCTTATATATCGATAGTTGGTCCAGAAGAAGCGATTTCAGTAATTTAAATTCCTTCGATTAAAGTCAAGTCTACTAGATCAAAGTGTGCAAAGGCAAACTATAAGTAATAAAGTTATGAGTAAGTCCACCTCTGTGGACTTTGTTTATCTAGTAGCGAATTTATTTACACTTATGCAGGAGGTCTAGTGTTAGTAAAAATTTAGGGTACGTCTTTGCGCGTGACTTTCCATTGCCCGCTCAATAATTTGAATTGTATTTCTTGCTTGTTCTGGTTTGACAATGAGTTTTGATTGCTGAGTAATAGCATCATACACATTTTGGTAATATGCCGGATAACAACCAGGGAGCGTTTCAATTTTTCCGTAAAAATGTAATCCGTTAATATCAGTATTCAGCGTACCCCAGCTTTCTTGTGATTCTTTACCCCAGTCAATACCTTCAGGAAGTCGCCCTTGTTTCAGTGCATCTTCTTGCGGGTCCATACCATATTTAATAAAAGAACCTGCTGTACCATGCAAGATAAAATGTGGTCCCAATTCTCTAACTAATTGACCAGCTTTTGCTGTAACTTTTAGATTGCCGAAATTTAAAATTAACTCAAATGCATCTGCTGTTTTTACCCCTGGGCGCTGCATTCTAATGTCAGCGGTTACTGTATCTGGTAAACCAAAAAGATCTAGTGCTTGATCGATTAAATGCGAACCAAGATCGTACAAAATACCTGATCCTGGTTCGTCGTATTCACGCCAGTTTGTTTTAATTTGGTTGCGAAAGCGGTCAAAATGCACTTCGTATTCAACTAAATTCCCTACTAAACCATTTTTAAGAATCCGCTTAACAGTAAGAAAATCACCATCCCATCTACGGTTGTGGTGTATGCTAAGTAATCTGCCGCGCTGTTGTGCTAGTTCAATTAACTCAGTGGCTTGCTGTGACGTTGGGGTAAAAGGTTTTTCGACAACGACATGTTTATTTGCGAGTAGTGCTTTTTGAACTAACTCAAAGTGCGAAGTATTTGGTGTAGCGACAACGACAAGATCGATATTCGGATCTTGTAATAGTTCCTCAGTGTCATTGACTATTTCTACCCAGGGATAACGGTTTTGACATTTAGTACTGCGTCGTTCTACGACTTTGGTTAGTTTGAGTTCGGGTATAACTGCGATCGCAGGCGCGTGAAAAACTTCTCCAGCCATTCCATATCCAATTAATCCCACCCGCACGACTTGATTCATATTGATACTACATCTCCATGAGGGTATGGCGTAGGAAAGAGAAATATCTCTTTCCTTTAATCATCTGCGATCGCCTAAAACACCGCAGGGCTAAAAATGACCCAGAATACAACAACAATTACTGCTAAACTCGCACTATATATGACATTTTGACGGTGTACATTTCGCGAACCAAGTGCTTTTTGTACTCTTTGCTCTGATGTCAAGAACATACTGAGATGCTTTTGACTCGGTGCTGCGCTTGTCAAACTCACGAGTACTAAAATAAACACCGAAACCACAAACAATAAAATCGCAAAATGCAAGAAGTTAATGGTAGCGTAGGCAACTAACGGTCTCCAAGTAATCCAACCGGCATTTGTTCCAAGTTCAGCAATAAATCGAATTGCACCCAGAATAAATCCAGCAATCAGAGTATTAATTGCACCTCTACCGTTAGCGCGTTTCCACAAAAGTCCCACTAAGAATACAGCTGCGATCGGGGGTGAAATATATGCTTGTACTGATTGAAGATACACATACAATTGATCGCTCATCAAGCCAATAAATGGCAGCCAAAGTAAACCAGAAATGACAAGAACAATTGTTGATAGCTGCCCAGCACGAACTAGTTCTCTTTCACTCGCCTCAGGACGCCAGCGCTTGTAGAAGTCCATTACCACTAAGGTAGAACTGCTGTTGAATACGCTTGATAGCGAACTCATCAAAGCTGCAAGTAAGCCAGCAACAACCAAACCTTTAATTCCCGTTGGTAGCAGTTCATTAACCATTGTGGCGTACATCTGGTTAGGAGCAACATCGGGAAAGAGTTCTCTACCAGCAATCCCAGGAAGTACAAGAATAAAAACTGGTAATAACTTCAAAAATCCAGCAAAAATTGTTGATCGCCTTGCGTTTTCAATATCTGGAGCTGCCAGCGTTCTTTGCACAATCATTTGATCTGTACACCAGTACCAAAGTCCGAGAATAGGTGCACCGAACAAAATTCCTGTCCAAGGAAATTCAGGGTGATTGACACTCTTCCACAAATTGAAGAATTCGGGTTCAGCGCGTTGTACAAAGGGACCAAAACCACCGACATCGGTAATAGCGATCGCTGTTAGAAAAATTCCACCCCCAATTAGAATAAATGCTTGCAGAAAATCTGTATAAATGACTGCACGCAAACCTCCAAAAACTGTGTACAATCCTGTTGCCACAATTAAGACAATCGCACCTAGCCAAATATTCCATCCCAAAATTGTTTGCAGAACCAGTGCCCCTGCATAAACTGCTACGCTAATCTTGGTGAAAATGTATGCAATTAGAGAAACAATAGATAAGTACGTGCGGCATTGCGTATTAAAACGCTTCTCCAAAAACTCTGGCATTGTAAATACGCCAGTACGTATATAAAACGGCACAAACAGCCACCCTAGTAGTAGCAGCATAAAGCAAGCAATCCATTCAAATTGCCCTACTGCTAAACCTGAACTCGCGCCTGTACCAGCTAACCCAATAAAGTGTTCTGCAGATATATTGCTAGCAAACAAACTAGCACCAATCGCCATCCAACCAATTCCACCACCACCTAGAAAGTATGATTTACTACTTTCTAAACTTGATCTACTTGACCAGTAGCCAATTGCACCAACAGCAACAAAGTAAGCAATGAGAACAAAGATATCTAACCCACTCACAATAACCCTCCTCAAACTCCAGTGATTCTACTGAAGACAAAGCATCAACTTTAACCTGTATCAACAATTCAAGACAAACCTTCACAAATTTTTATGCATATTTTCCTTTCTTTCTGCTACTAACTTGACAGAGAAAATATACTTATTTGAACTAAGTAAAATTGAAAAATAAGGAGTCAGGAACTTATCTAGTTCCCTATTTCAACTACTAAGATAATCGGGCAGCTTGATTGAGATCCTCATTATATAATTAATTTCACTGCAAGAACTAAGTTGCTATCGCTCTTAAGATAGATGTTGATAGTTCTTATTTCCATTATTCAGATAAATCTAGGTAAATCCTGATTGTTGAGATTATTTTACCTTAATAAATACAAAATCGTTGCTCTTCTATTAGTCGGCTAAATGTTTTATTTTTGTAAAGTGTTGATGATATAAACAGACTAATTTTTATAAAATTATGTGAGTGATTGAACAACCTAGTATGCCTGCAAGCAAAGAAATATAGAACTTGTAAGGCTAATTTGTGCGTGCAATGTCTACTAAAGGTGTTGCTCTGTTTTTGCTAACACGCAGCTCAATCGAACAGAGCAAATTGAGGAGAAATGAAAAAAAAAACACACTACGTTTTAGTTCCACTTGCAACTGTTATAACTGCAAATTTAATTGGAACAGTTCCCACATCTGCACAAGTTATTCAAGAAGATATTGAAGGTTCTGCTGAACCAAGTATTGTTGAAGAACAACCTGGAGTTTTGAGCAAATCTCAACAAAGTTTAGCAATTGAATTAAGTGCTGAACTAGAGAAATCAACATTTGTAGCAGATAATTCTATATTGCAAAATGATAGTATATCTACTGTAAAGTCATCACAAACAAATACTTTATCAGTTGATGTATTGGCTGCAAATAATCAACAGCCAATGGCGCAAGTGACTTCTGTATCGCAACTATCAGATGTTCAACCTACTGATTGGGCATTTCAAGCATTACAGTCATTAGTTGAACGTTACGGTTGTATAGCTGGTTATCCTGACGGTACTTACCGAGGTAATCGCGCATTAACCCGATATGAATTTGCTGCTGGTTTAAATGCTTGTTTAGATCGTGTTAATGAGTTGATCGCTACAGCAACCTCTAATCAAGTTACGAGAGCAGATTTAGACGTTTTGCGTCGATTGCAAGAGGAATTTACTGGAGAACTAGCGACTATACGCGGTCGTGTTGATACTTTAGAAGCCCAAGTTGCTGAATTGGAAGCAAACCAATTTTCGACTACAACGCGGCTAAATGGAGAAATTGTTGTAGGTGCTACTAGCGTCTTAGCCGGAGACAATGCAGCAGGACAACCAATTGATCGCATTCCTACGCTAGGTCAACGAACGCGTCTTAACTTAGAGACAAGTTTTACTGGTGCAGATCTGTTAACTACACGTCTACAAGGAAACAATATAGTACCTCTTGGCGGTACAAACAGTGGTCCTACACTCACAAACGAAGGTCGGGTAGAATTTGACGGTGACAGTGGTAATGACATCGGACTAGCATTATTGCGATATCGCTTCCCAATCACTCCTAGAACAAACGTCTACCTTGCAGGTGTAGGTAATGGTTTTGTTGACTTAGATGCTTCTTCCCAACTTAACCCTTACTTTGATGGTGGTGCTGTTTCGCTGTTTGCGCTGCGCAACCCAATTTATAACTACAGTGGTGGTACTGGATTAGGTGTAAGACATCTGTTTAGTGACAACTTGGAATTAAATTTGGGTTATCTTGTTCCTAGCCTCAATGCAGGAAGATCTGCAGAAAAAAACGGTTTATTTGATGGTAACTATGGCGCCTTGGCACAGGTCATTTTTAGCCCTAGTGATAATGCCAGAATTGGATTAACGTATATTAATAGTTACAGTCGTTCGTTCTTCTTTGGTGAAGGTTTAGATCCCCAACTTAATCCAGACTTTATCCCCTTCGGAACAAGTACTGGTAGTAACTTGTCGAATGACACTTTTGGCAGACCTGTTTCAGTTAATGCTTATGGCGTATCAGGAACATTAGGGCTTGGTGCTAACTTGGCAGTTAGTGGTTGGGTAGGATATGCCAACCAACGCTATATTGGGAGAGGAGATGCAGATGTTTGGAACTGGGGAGTGGGGCTTGCCTTCCCTAATCTAGGTAGAGAAGGCAACTTAGGCGGTATTTTTGTAGGAATGGAACCTAAAGTCACAGAAATCTCAAGTACTATCAATGGTGGACAAGCCGATCCGGATACTTCACTCCACCTGGAAGCGTTCTATAGATATCAGTTAACAGACAATATCCAAATTACACCTGGTGTAATTTGGTTGACTGCACCAAACCACAATGCAAATAATGATGACATCGTTATTGGTGTATTGAGAACAGTATTCCGCTACTAATACTGTTAGCTAGCTGCCACAATTCCTGAGAAGCTAAGCTTGTGGCTTTCTTGGCTGTGTCATAATGATACCATATTGGTACAGTGGAGCATAGCTATGAAGGAGAAAAAGCACAGTTTGACCCTCAGGCTTGATGATGTGGAGAAAGAGAAACTAGAAAAGCTAGCAGAAGCTTCAGGGTTAAGTTTAGCAGCAACAATGAGACAACTCATTAGAAACGCTAAAGTTAAGAGCAATACTTAGCTTAATTCTACTAACTGTGCTGTAGTCACTAAGTAGTGATGAAAGAGTCCCTCTAATATGGGACTCTTTATTTATTGGTGTGAAGTAAGCGCGATCGCATTTCTCTAATCTCAAGTGATCGCGATCGCACTTATTACCTAACTCAAGTCACAAGTATTTTTGTTGGTTTTTATCTAGCTTGACAACTATTCAAAGCTTTGCTGTAATGAACTTTCTTAGATTTAACTTTACCAAAAATTTATATTTTGTTGAGCTTTTTCATCTATTCTATATTTTAGAAGAAAAATTGATTCTTCTTTTACAAAAGATTAATAAATAAAGATTTGGATTGCATATTCTCTTAACAGAAAGACAACTACATTTTTCCAGCAATTAACCAAATTAAAAACAAATTAATCGTTGGTATTTCCTACAAACTTAAAGTAAAAAATCTTATGGTAATCATCCGAGGCACACCTAGTAACGATACGTTAGTTGGTACGCGATTTGCTGATACGATTTATGGCTTGGTAGGCAACGATCTACTACTAGGGCTAGCGGGTAGTGATACGCTCTACGGTGGATTAGGCAATGATACGCTCAATGGTGGGATAGGAATTGATTCTCTGATAGGTGGACTCGGAAACGATGTCTATGTTGTCAATAATTTGAGAGACACAGTTGTTGAAGCTGCCAACGCAGGGATAGATACTGTACAGTCTTCTTTGTTAAGTTACGATCTCCCAAGTAATGTCGAAAATCTCACACTCATTGGCAGTCGCAACATGAATGGCGGAGGTAATGCACTTGCCAATCGCATTATTGGTAACAGTGGCAACAACTATCTCTACGGTGATGCGGGAAACGATACGCTCTACGGCGGTGCAGGAAACGATACTCTTAATGGTGGAAGTGACAACGATATTCTCTACGGTGGTGAGGGGAATGACGCACTGTATGGCTATGCAGGAAACGATACGCTCTATGGCGGCACAGGAAACGATACTCTTGATGGTGGAGATGGCAACGACGTTCTCTACGGTGGCACAGAAAATGACAATCTTTTCGGCAATGCTGGAAGTGACATTCTCTACGGTGGCGATGGTAACGATACCCTAAGCGCGAGTAGTATCTTCTCTCGTTACAATATTTTTTATGATTTTTTATTTTTTGAAGGCGATGGAGAGCCGGATATTCTCATTGGTGGCGATGGTAATGATACGTACATTGTAGGTGAATCAGGCGATCGCATCATAGAAGCACCCAATGCCGGTAGAGATACAGTTATTACTTATAGCAGCTATATCTTGGGAGATAACTTAGAAGACCTGACACTTGCTGAGCAAACATATTCAAGTTCTAGCATTAATGGAACAGGCAACCGTTTAAATAACGTAATTATTGGCAATTCATCTAGTAACACTCTGCGGGGTAAAGCTGGTAGTGACTTGCTCAATGGCGGTAGAGGTGAGGATATCCTCATAGGTACAGATCGTGGCATTGCTGAACGAGATACGTTAACTGGTAGTGCTGGTAGAGATATTTTTGTTTTGGGGAATGCAACAACTATTTTTTATGATGATGGCAACCCAATAACTCCAGGTTTTAACGATTATGCTGTCATTACAGACTTCGACATTAACGAAGATGTCATTCGACTGAATGGCAAACGCGCAGATTACTACTTAACCACTTCCCCAAGGGGTTTGCCAACGGGTACAGCACTCTTTCATAAGCAACAAGATGCAACGGATGAACTTATTGCAATTATCCAAAGCACTACAGCGTTGGATTTGAATAGTGCTTATTTTAGCTTGACAGAGAGTGGCAGTAACTTGTTTGTACTGGAACTTGATGGTAGCAATGGCTTTACCCTGCAAGGAGACTATCGTTTTCCTTCAGGTTCCTCAGTGAGTAGTGCTGATATTAACGGTGATGGATTTGATGACATCATTATTGGTGGTGTCAGCGGTGTTGGCGGTAGTGGGCGATCGCTAGGCTATGTTGTGTTTGGTAAAGCTTCTGGAATTAACTCTCGTGTTGATTTAACAACTCTTGATGGTAGTAATGGCTTTATCCTACAAGGACTTAATTACTACGACTTTCCCAACATTTCCGTAAGCAGTCCTGGCGATATCAACGGTGACGGGTTTGCCGATATTGCAATTAACTTCAGTGGTTCCTCTCGAAACTTCGACTACAACAGTGGTTTTGAATATGAGTTTGGAGCGCGAAGCTATGTCATATTTGGCAAAGCTTCTGGGTTTAGTGCCAACGTTGATTTAAATAACCTTAACGGTAGTAATGGTTTTGCTTCTGATTTTCCTGTACTAGCTGCAGGGGATATTAACGGTGATGGGTTCGATGACATGCTTATTTCTGGTAACTATGTCGTATTTGGTAAAACCTCAGAATTTGATGCCCGCGTCGATTTGACAACACTTGATGGTAGCAATGGCTTTTTCCTTGAGGGAATTCCTAATGATATCTATTACGGTTTTGATTTCTCAGTGAATAGTGCTGGAGATATCAATGCTGATGGTTTTAATGACATCATTGTTGGTGCTCCATTTGCTGACCCTGATGGTCGTGCTAATGCGGGAGAAAGTTATGTTGTATTTGGCAAAGCTTCAGGATTTGATGCCCGTGTGGATTTGACAACACTGAATGGCAGCAATGGCTTTATTTTGCAAGGAATTAACACCAATGATCGTTTGGGTGACTCACTAGGAAGTGCTGGAGATATTAACGGTGATGGTTTTAATGACATTATTATTAGTGCTTCTGGCGCAGGAGAAAACTACATCGTATTTGGCAAAGCCGCAGGATTCGATGCGCGTGTTGATTTAACGACGCTTGATGGTAACAATGGCTTTGTTCTTGGGGGAATTAACGCCTATGACGATTTCTCATCAAGATTCTCACTCAGTAGGGCTGGAGATGTTAACGGTGATGGGTTTGATGACCTTATTATCGAAACTCCTAGGTCAGCAGAAAGCTATGTTGTATTTGGCAAAGCCGCAGGATTCGATGCGCGTGTTGATTTAACAACGCTTGATGGTAACAATGGCTTTGTTATTAGTGATACTCTTAACCACTATTTTGGTCGCTCACTTGATAGTATTGGTGATATCAACAGTGACGGCTTTGATGACATTATCATTAGTATTCCTAGTGCAAATCCTAATGGTCGCGCTAATGCAGGAGAAAGCTACATTGTATTTGGCAAAGCCTCTGGCTTTGATGCTCGTATCGATTTAACAAATTTTGATAGTAGCAATGGTCTTGTCCTGCAGGGAGTTAATACTAATGACCGTTCTGGCTCCTCAGTAAGCAGAGGGGATGTTAACGGTGATGGGTTCGATGACATCATTCTTGGTGCTCCTGGTGCTGATCCTAATGGTCGTGGTGGCGGAGAAAGCTACGTGATTTACGGACAGGACTTTAGACAAAGAGTGACCGGTCAAGGAATAGCAGACAATGACATTCTCATTGGTGAAAGAGGTAATGATACCCTGCGTGGTGATGCTGGCGACGATGTGCTCATCTTCAACCCTCAAAACCGCCGCATGGATGGCGGTAGCGATGCAGATACTTTAGCGATTAATACCAGGCTACTCAATTTATCCGATTCAACCGATCAATTAACTATCAAAGGAAACAGTGGTGAATCAATAGTTTCGACAGGACAAGGATGGCTATTTGATGCAACTACAATACTTGATGGCAAACAATACAACTGTTACATTGCTGGACTTGCCAATCTTTTAGTCAATACAAATATTACACAAACACTCAGTTGAACGACGAATATCTGATGCAGTTACTAGACCTGCTGCATGAATCACACTCTTCCTACGACTCCCTTCTGGGCTATCCAAGCAAAGTGTACCTTCATACACTCAAAGATTTGCCTTCTAGCAGTAAGTTCACCTTTGTGGAATTTGTTGATTTAGCTGGCTAATTCATTCTCTCTTTAATTGTTGCAATGAAGTCAGTGCGATCGCATTTTATCAAGTGATTACGATCGCACTTATTACCCGACTCAAATCACAAACAATTGTATTAGCTTTTACCAAACTCAATACTCCTCCAAAGCCTTGACATAGTGGACTATCCTTGATTTAACTTTACCAAAAATTTATATTTTATTTTATTTTTTCACCTATTCTAAATAGTAGAAGAAGGGTTTCATATCTCTGGACAAATTGTTAATAAATGGACATTTAGATTGCATACTTTATAACACAAAAATAATTCAAGAATTTAAGTATTTATCTAAATGTAAGTAAGTTACTTGTTTCGATCTACACAAAAGTAGCACAAGGAATTTTTATGGCATTTATCCGAGGCACTGCTAATAATGAGACTTTAATAGGTACGCGATTTGCTGATACGATTTATGGTTTGGCAGGCAACGATCTGCTGCTGGGGTTGCCTGGTAATGACACTCTCTACGGTGGAAGAGGTAACGATACTCTCAATGGTGGGGCGGGAATTGATTCTCTAATTGGTGGTGTGGGAAATGATGTTTACATCATCAATAATCTAGGCGATATCGTTGTTGAAGCTGCCAATGCAGGAATAGATACTGTACGGTCTTCTGTAAGATACACTCTTCCAAGTAACGTCGAAAATCTCACACTTGTTGGAAATCGAAATATCAGTGGTTCAGGCAATGGACTTGACAACCGAATCATTGGTAATAGTGGCAACAACGCTCTCTTGGGCGGTGAGGGCAACGATACTCTCTTTGGCAGAGCAGGCAACGACACTCTGAACGGCGAAGGTGGTAGCGACATCCTTTTTGGTGGTGACGGTGACGATACTCTGATTGCAAGTAATGTTTACATCCGCCGGAGTTTCTTTTTATACGACTTTCTCTTTTTTTATGGAGACGGAGATCCAGATATCTTAATTGGTGGTGATGGCAATGATACATACATCGTAGTTGAGTCAGGCGATCGCATTATTGAAGCTCCTAATGCAGGTATTGATACAGTTATTGCCTACAATAGCTACTCCTTAGGAGATAACATAGAAAATCTCACGCTTGCTGAACAAGGAGATTTTAGTTCTGGTATTAGTGGCACAGGCAACCACTTAGACAACATCATTATTGGCAATTCATCGAGTAACACCATACGAGGACAAGCTGGTAATGACTTTCTTGATGGTGGTGCAGGTGACGATCTTATTGCTGGTACAGATCGCGGTATTGGTGAAATAGACACGCTGACGGGTGGAAGTGGCAGCGATCGCTTTATTTTAGGCAGTGCCACAACTGTCTTTTACAATGATGGCAACCCGACAACTCCTGGTTTTGGCGATTATGCCTTGATTACAGACTTCAACTCTGATGAAGATACCATTCGACTCAACGGCAGACGTTCAGATTACTACTTAGCCACATCCCCCGAAGGCTTATCAACAGGCACAGCACTCTACTATAGGCAACAAGGTGCAACTGATGAACTAGTTGCCATTATCCAAAGCACTACAGCACTTAATATTAACGAAGCTTACTTTAGCTTCAACAACAACGGCGCTAACTTGTCTTTGTTTGAACTCGACGGCAGTAATGGCTTTACTTTGCAAGGTGACTTCCGTTTTCCTTCTGGTCGCTCGGTAAGTAGTGCAGGAGATGTCAATGGTGACGGGTTTGACGACCTCATCATTGGTGGAGGTAGCAATATATTTACCGGATTGTCGCGTAGCTATGTAGTCTTTGGTCAAGCTTCTGAGTTTGATGCTAATGTCCAATTAGCAACTCTTGATGGCACCAACGGCTTTGTCATTGAGGGGATTGATAACTATGACTTTTCTGGAGTTTTAGTAAGTAGTGCTGGTGATATCAATGGTGATGGTTTTGCTGATGTTCTGATTGGTACGAGTGGTTCCTCTCGTAGCGGCTTTGATAATTATGGTACTCGCATATATAACTCAGGAACACAAATATATGTGGTATTTGGTCAAGCTGCAGGATTTGATGCTCGTCTTGATTTAGCAACTCTCGATGGTAGTAATGGTTTTGCGATCGAGGGGAAGAATGTTGATGCCATAGGCTCTATTTCCTTTCCGCTTTCAATAAGTAATGCAGGAGATGTCAACGGTGATGGCTTTGATGACATCATTATCGGCACTTCTGATGCTAATCTTTATGGTCAAACATCTGCAGCAGAAAGCTATGTGATATTTGGCAAGGAGACAGGATTTGATGCTCGTCTTGATTTGGAAACACTTGATGGTAGTAATGGTTTTGTTCTGCAGGGAATTGATTTGAGTGGTTACTCTGCTGCTATTTCAGTAAGCAATACGGGAGATGTCAATGGTGACGGGCTTGATGACATCATTATCGGTGCTTCTGGTAGGCAAGAAAGCTATGTGATATTTGGCAAAACCACAGGATTTGATACCCGCGTTGATGTTGCAACTCTCGATGGCAGCAATGGCTTTGTCGTTGATGGAATTAATATTAGTAATGACTCTACTAACATTTCAGTAAGCAATGCCGGAGATGTCAACGGTGACGGGCTTGATGACATCATTGTTAACGCGCCTGGTGCGCAAGAAAGCTACGTAGTATTTGGTAAAACCACAGGATTCGATGCCCGTGTTGATGTCGCAACTCTCGATGGCAGCAATGGTTTTGTGATTGAGGGCAACAACTTTGCATTAAGTAACGCTGGAGATGTCAACAGTGATGGTTTTGATGACTTGATCATCAGTGGTGCTTTTCCTAGCAGAGAAACCTATGTAGTATTTGGCACTTCAAACTTTGATGCTCGTGTTGATCTGACAACAATTGATGGCAGCAATGGCTTTATCATTAACAGCAACAATCTTGCCATAAGTAGCGCAGGAGATATCAACGGTGATGGCTATGATGACATAATTTTAGGCGCTCGTGGTGCTAGCCCTAATGGTCGTGTTGGTGCAGGAGAAAGCTACGTCATCTATGGTAGAGACTTCACACAAGGCGTGACTCGTCAAGGCACAGCAGGCAATGACCTACTCATTGGCACTAATGCCGATGACATTCTCATCGGTGGACTTGGCAATGATACTCTGCGTGGTGGCGGTGGTAGTAATGTTCTCTACGGTGGTGCTGGCGATGATGTCCTCATCTATAGTCCTCAAAACCGCCGCATGGATGGTGGTAGTGGTACAGATACCTTAGCTGTTGATGGTAGTGGCGTCACACTTGATTTAACTGCAATCCCCAACAACCAAATTCGCGGCGTTGAGATTATTGACTTGACGGGTACAGGCGACAATACTTTGCAACTAACGCGCTTAGATTTACTCAATTTGTCTGATTCAACCAATCAATTGATTGTCAATGGTAACTCTGTCGACTCAATTATCTCGACTGGGCAAGGTTGGCTGTTTGATACGACAACAACTCTCGATGGCAACCAATACAATCGTTACACTTCTGGCGTTGCCACTTTGTTAGTTGATACAGATATCACCCGTACTCTTAGTTGAATTTAAGCAACTGTACTCATTGATAGATAGTTTTTAAAGTCCCAACAAGTAGTGGGACTTTTTTAGTGTACAAATAACACTACATTGTGACTTGAAACAATCAATTATTGCGATCGCTCTCACTACTTACCATGCTATTAACCTATTAGAGTTTTCCTAGCACCAAACTTTACTAAAGCTTTATCTAACTGAACTTATTTCACTTTGGCTTTACCGAAAATTTATATTTTGATGTAGCTTTCCACCTATTCTACATATTAGAAGAAAAGTTTATATTTTTCGACTAATTATCAAAACCTGAGCATTTAACTTGCATATTTCCTAACAGAAAATGACCTGACTACATGACGTTTTCCTAAAACATAAGCAAGTTGTTTGTCTCTAATCTTATGCAAAAAAGCAGAAGGAACCATTATGGCAATCATTCGAGGCACCCTCGGTAACGATAAGCTAGTAGGTACGCGATTTGCTGATACAATTTATGGCTTGGCAGGCAGCGATCTACTACTGGGGCTAGCGGGTAATGACACACTCTACGGTGGTAGAGGCAATGATACTCTCAATGGTGGCGCGGGGATCGACTCCCTCATTGGTGGTGTAGGCAACGATGAATATATTGTTGATAATGTCAGTGATAAAGTTGTTGAAGCTGCTAACGCAGGCAGAGACACTGTTAGCTCTACAGTAGGTTATACCCTTCCCAATAATGTCGAGAATCTCATCCTCACTGGAAAACGCAACATAAATGGCACGGGTAATGCACTTGCTAATGAAATAATTGGTAACGATGGCAACAATATCCTTGCTGGTGGTGCAGGAAATGACCTCCTTTATGGTGATGCAGGAAACAATACTCTTTATGGAGGTACAGGAAACGATACCCTCAGTGGCGGTGCGGGAAACAACCTACGTTATGGTGGTAATGGCAATGATACTTACATTCTAGAGCAGCTAGGCGATCGCATTATTGAATTTGCCAACGAGGGTGTAGATACGGTTATTGTTTATCACACCTATACCTTGGGAGATAACTTAGAAAACCTCACCCTTGCCAATACACTGGTTGACATGAATGGCACAGGCAACAGCTTGAACAATGTAATCGTTGGTAATTCATCCAATAATATTCTACGCGGTAAGGCTGGGAATGACTCACTTCATAGTGGTGAGGGCGGAGATATCCTTATAGGTACAGAGCGCGGCATAGCAGAAAAAGATACACTAACAGGTGGAAGTGGTAGAGACGTATTTGTTTTGGGCAATGCCACAACTGCCTTTTACGACGATGGCAACCCAACAACTCCAGGTTTTGGCGATTATGCCCTAATTACAGACTTTAATCCCAACGAAGATTTTATCCGGCTCAATGGTAAACGCTCAGATTACATCTTAGCCGCTTCGCCAATAGGCTTACCAACTGGCACGGCAATCTTTCGCCAGCAACAGGGTGCAACGAATGAATTGATTGCAATTGTTCAAAGTCTTCAAGCTTTAAATTTGAATGGCGACTATTTTTTAACAGATAGCAACAACCTGTTCTTATTTGAGCTTGATGGCAAAAATGGCTTTGTTCTTCAGGGAATTAATAGTGGAGATAGTGCTGGCGCTTCAGTAAGTAATGCAGGCGATATCAACGGTGATGGGTTAGATGACATTATCATTGGTGCTCCGAGTGCTAATCCCAATGGTCGCGTTAGTGCAGGAGAGAGCTATATTGTATTTGGCAAAGCCACGAGATCTGATAATTCTATCAATCTAGCAAATCTGAATGGCAAAAATGGGTTTGTTCTCCAAGGGATTAATAGATACAGCTATTCTGGTCGTTCAGTAAGTAATGCAGGCGATATCAACGGTGATGGGTTTGATGACATTATCATTGGTGCTCCGAGTGTAGGAGAGTTATATACTGGTGAGGCTAGTAGAGCAGGAGAAAGCTACATTGTATTTGGCACATCGAGATTCGATGCTCGTGTTGATTTAGCAAATCTGGATGCCAACAATGGCTTTGTTATTCAGGGAAGAGGTTCCTTTAGCAAATTTGGTTCCTCAGTAAATAATGCAGGCGATATCAATGGTGACGGGTTTGATGACCTCATTATTGGCGCTCCTGGTAGTTCTCCCAAGGGTGTCTATCCTCCCCCAGGAAAAAGTTACATTGTATTTGGCAAAGCTTCAGGATTTAATGCCCGCGTCGATATAGCAAATTTGTATGGCTACAGCAGCTTTGTTCTCCAAGGAATCAAGGACTCTGACTATTCTGGTCGTTCAGTAAGTAATGCAGGCGATATTAATGGCGATGGGTTAGATGACCTCATTATTAGCGCTCCTGGTGCAGGAGAAAGCTACATTGTATTTGGCAAAACCGCGAGAGCAAGTTTCGATTTAGCCTCTCTCGACGGCAACAACGGCTTTGTTCTTCAGGGCGGCTCTTCAGTCAACAATGCAGGCGATATCAACGGTGATGGGTTAGATGACCTTATTATTGGCGCTCCTAGTGCTAGTCCTAATGGTCGCTCTCATGCAGGAGAAAGCTATGTTGTATTTGGCACGTCGGGCTTTGATGCGCGTGTCGATTTAGCCTCTCTCGATGGCAACAATGGCTTTGTTCTTCAAGGAAGTAATGCTTATAACTCTGTTGGTAGCTCAGTAAGTAATGCAGGAGATGTCAATGGTGATGGGTTTGATGACATCCTGATTGGTGCTGCTGGTGCCAGAGGAAGCTATCTTGTATTTGGCAAAGCTTCAGGATTTGATGCACGTGTCGATTTAGCAACTCTCGATAGCAGCAATGGCTTCGTCTTTCGGGCAAATACAGATGGATATTCAAGTTTCTCAGTAAGTAGTGGAGGAGATATCAACGGTGATGGCTATGATGACATGATTTTAGGCGCTCCTAGTGCTAGTCCTGATGGTCGCTTTATTGCCGGAGAAAGCTACGTCATCTATGGAAGAGACTTCACAGGAAGCGTCACACGTCAAGGAACAGCAGGCAATGACTTACTCATTGGCACTAATGCAGATGACATTCTCATCGGTGGACTTGGTAATGATACTCTGCGTGGTGGTGGTGGTAGGAATGTGCTCATTGGTGGTGCAGGCGATGACGTACTCACTTTTAGTGCTCAAAACCGCTGCATCGATGGTGGTAGTGGTACTGATACGTTAGCCATCAATGCCAGTGGACTTACTCTTGACTTAACCCTAATTCCTAATAACCGCATTAGTGGCATTGAGATTATTGACTTAACGGGTACAGGTAATAATGCTCTGCAACTGACGCGTTTAAAGTTACTCAATTTATCTGATTCAACCAATCAATTGATTGTTAAAGGTAACGCTGGCGACTCAATTATCTCGACAGGGCAAGGATGGCTTCTTGATACGACTGCAACACTTGACGGTAATTTATACAATCGTTACCTTTCCGGTGCTGCCACTTTGTTAGTTGATACAGATATCACCCGTACTCTTAGTTGAATTTAAAACACCCACACTACCAATTACCAAATACCCTAAAAAAACTATCCGCTCTCACAGGAGATCAAGGAGATCTAAGTGAGAGCGGTCTAGTTGGGTCTTCAGATTGGAACCAGACTGCCGGAAGGAACTCCGAAAATCAGCCTAGCTAATTGAGTCGTTTTAGTCTCTCAAATTAAGACTAAAGCTAACTTTTAGAGAACAGCCCCGGCGCACAGCCGGCTTGCTCCAACCTGATGACCCACGCATTTACTACTTTCTATCATGGGCATCACCTCCTTGTTGCCTAAGCGGACTAAATCTCTAAAGGGCAGAGTGTTTAGCTCTGGGTTTGTTCAACCTTATTCAAGATAACACATGATTTTCTAATTTTGACTACAAATAGAAAAATCCCTACCTTTTCAGGCAGGGACTTCTAGACTATTTCAAGCCGCCTTACAAAGCATTACCACGAGGCAATACTTCTTCAGGGAATTGGAAATGCTCGTGAGGCTGGTCTTGGGGAGCCATCCAAGCCCGAATACCTTCATTGAGCAGAATGTTTTTGGTGTAGAAAGTCTCGAACTCAGGGTCTTCCGCAGCACGTAACTCCTGAGAAACGAAGTCATACGCCCGCAAATTCAGTGCTAAACCAACAACACCTACCGCACTCATCCACAAGCCTGTGACAGGCACAAACAACATGAAAAAGTGCAACCAACGCTTGTTGGAAAAAGCAATCCCAAAAATCTGCGACCAGAAACGGTTGGCTGTCACCATGCTGTAGGTTTCTTCCGCTTGTGTTGGGTTGAACGCACGGAAGGTGTTTGCTTTGTCGCCGTCTTCAAACAAGGTGTTTTCTACTGTCGCACCGTGAATTGCACACAGCAATGCGCCACCTAATACTCCGGCTACTCCCATCATGTGGAAGGGGTTGAGTGTCCAGTTGTGGAATCCTTGGAAAAATAGCAAAAAGCGGAAGATTGCTGCCACTCCAAAGCTGGGGGCAAAAAACCATCCTGATTGTCCCAAGGGGTACATCAAGAACACGCTGACAAATACTGCGATTGGTGCACTGAATGCTAGCGCGTTGTAGGGTCGTACTCCTACTAGTCGCGCAATCTCAAATTGCCGGAGCATGAATCCAATCAGCGCAAATGCGCCATGCAAGGCGACAAATGTCCACAATCCGCCCATTTGACACCACCGTGTGAAGTCCCACTGCGCTTCTGGCCCCCACAAGAACAGCAATGAGTGTCCCATGCTGTTTGCTGGTGTTGATACTGCTACTGTTAGGAAGTTGCATCCTTCTAAATATGATGATGCGATCCCGTGTGTGTACCAACTTGTCACGAATGTTGTTCCTGTTAGCCATCCCCCTAGTGCCATGTATGCACAGGGAAATAGCAATATTCCTGACCACCCGATGAATACGAAGCGATCTCTCTTTAACCAGTCGTCTACGACGTCAAACCATCCTCGACTCGCTGGTTGTCCTACTGCTATTGTCATAGCAAAAACTCCAGATCTTATAATTTCATGCTAGAATCGTCTGCCTTTTCTGGTAATTTTACAACTACCCAGAGCAGGATATGAGTTGATTTGTCAACTTAGTTTACGATTCTTTACTTATTCTAATCATAGTTTTACTATTAAATGCCGTTTTGTGACAATATCCTTGACAGAATTTAATCTTTATTTAAGCTAAATGAGGCAAATCACAGACAAAATTATTTAGCATCTATCAATTGATATAAGTAAACATTGCCTATTGTGGCTCTCTAGGTAGTTAAAATGAGAATGAGATTTACAATTGCTAAGTACACAAATAGTTACAATGTTTAACATTGATTTGACGCTCAAAAACACGCCCTTTCCACTTTCTGTGCAACGCAAGGTTGCAGAAGACGCAGAAGCTGTCTATCAAAAGCTTTTGCAAGCAATGCAGTCTGGTAGTACTGAAATCGTAGAATTGACCTGCGAGAGCCAAACAGAGAAAAAAGTAGCTGTACGAGCTAGTGATATTTCTAGTGTCCAAATGTCTCAAAAAACAGGGACAGCGGCTGGCGGTAGACCGCCTGGCTTTTTTGCATTAGCAGAGTAAACCTAACAGTTGGTGGTCATATGGCTGATGCCATTCAGGCGCGCGATTTGTGTTTCAGTTGGGCTAATGGTGAGGATGTTTTAAAGTCCTGTAGCTTAGAAGTCCCTCAGGGTGAGTTTTGGATGCTGCTAGGGACTAATGGTAGTGGAAAATCAACCCTATTAAGATTGCTAGCAGGTTTATTAACTCCTCAATCTGGTGAAATTAATGTTATGCCGCCAGTGGGTTTTGTATTTCAAAACCCTGACCACCAATTGGTCATGCCAACTGTTGGCGCTGATGTTGCTTTTGGATTGGTAGAGGAAAAATTATCTCCTAGCCAAGTACGTCGTCGTGTTGCAGAAGCTCTATCAGCAGTAAATTTATTAGAGTTACAGCGAAGACCAATATATGCTCTAAGTGGCGGACAAAAGCAACGAGTCGCGATCGCAGGTGCGATCGCACGGCAAAGTGAAGTACTACTATTAGACGAACCTACAGCTTTACTCGATCCTGATAGCCAATTAGACTTGGTTGCACAAGTAAAACGCTTAGTTAAAAGTCGTAATTTAACTGCATTGTGGGTAACACATCGCTTGGACGAACTCAATTATTGTGATGGTGCTTTTCTTTTAGAAAAAGGCTTTTTAGTAGATCGTGGAGATCCTAAACGGCTTCAACAACGTTTAATGCAAGTAGGCTTAACCTCATAGTGTAATTTTTCCTGAAAAAAAGAGTGAAACAACCATCTACATATAAGCTTGGTTGTTTTGTGTTACTAGTATATCTACCGAAATGTTATAGGATATACCTCGATTACTATTAAGATATGAATAAATAATGTTAACTTTAGCAATATTTGCTGTTCATCATGCCCCGTTCCATACCACAGGCTGTCCTCCTAGTTGACGGCTATAATATCATTGGTGCTTGGTCTTGCCTAAAAAAGATTCGAGATACTGACGGATTAGAAGCGTCGCGCTGGCAACTCATTGAAGACCTCACAAATTACAGTGCGTATCAAGGTATAGTGACTCAAGTTGTTTTTGATGCTCATTATCAAAACACTTGTAGCAACTATGAAGTCATTACAGAAAGTCTATCAGCGTACTACACCAGTTTTGGAGAAACCGCTGATACTTACATAGAAAAGGTATGCGCTGCTTTTCGACCTTATCTTCGAGGCACCTTACCTATCAAGTCAACAAAAAATAGCAAACTACCAGTTTATTCCCAAAGTTCGCGGATAATCGTTGCTACTTCAGATAGGGCACATCAATTAACAGTTGTAGGTTATGGTGCAGAATGGTTGTCTGCTGCACAACTTAAGTTTGAGGTACAAACCACAGCGCACCGAGTTCGACAAAAAAATAAGTCTCGGCAACAACCGTCTAGCCGTTTTTTAGCAAATTCTATAGATGCTAAAGCTAGACAGCGCTTATCAGAGATGAGAATGGGAACAAAGAAATAATGGTTGTATCAGCTAGCGAGAACGCTGCATCAATGTGTAAGAGAGAGCCTCAGGTTACAGAAAAGAGCCTGAATAATTTTTTTTTCCAAAACACTTGCCAAATGCGATCGTTTACTATTAATATAGGAATTCGCAATCCTCAGTAGCTCAGTGGTAGAGCGGTCGGCTGTTAACCGATTGGTCGTAGGTTCGAATCCTACCTGGGGAGTTTAAAACAACATCGAGATGCAAGACTTACAGCGGTTGGCTTACGTTGTTGCTGAGTACAAATAAGCTGTCAAGTCTGCGGCAGTTATTCAAGTCAACTGGCAAACAAAGAGATTAGTTTTTCGATTCGATATATAAGACGTGATTCAATTCACCGTATATTAAAGTATTGGTTGTTGGGTGACTCACCCTTATTGCTTTGTTTTGCAGAAAGTTGCTCTAAATTTAGAGAATACAGAAAATATTTTAGATCTATCCAAAGCTCGATTCTATACTTGTGCCAAATAAGTCAAAAATATATAAATTTAGTTATCGGCACATAACAAGTAAAGAGTTGCAACAGGAGTGCAGTAGCTCTTGAAAAATTTAATTTTAGTAGAAACTATCTAGGAGTTAAATGTATGTCTCTTAAAAAGATTAAGGATTTTGCTCCAAACTATATCGAATTCTTTGATAGCAAAGATTTTATAGGGTTTAATGTTTATACGGAAAAATCTGGAGAAAAAGTTGGCTATATCAAAGATATCTTAGTAGATGAGAAGGGATACTTTCGCTACTTTGTTGTTGATTTTGGTTTATGGGTATTTAATAAACAGGTTATGCTTCCTGTAGGATGTTCTCAAATTGACTATGAGGCTCAAAAAGTTTTTGTTTTAGGTGTAGATCGTAAACAAGTAGAAAGTCTTCCTGGTTATAACGAACAAGTAGAAATAGATAAGGAATATGAAGAAAACCTGCGAGAAGCATATCTTAATGTGGCATCAGGTATTGACTCGGCAGTACTCTCATCAGATCAAGTTCCTCAAATTAAGCAAACTGATGCAAGACAAGCTAATTACGACTATACACAGGCTGCAGACTTATATGAATTAAGCGATCGCCATCATCGAGTTATTAAAGAGTATCAAGATAGATTGATTGCTAAACATCAAGCACGGCAAGAAAAAGGACTAATCGATCAACTTGTTACAGAAAATGAAAGCATTGAGCAATTAGTGGTTTCTTCATCTACCTCTAGCACTCAAGTAACCCATAAAAACAAGCCTACTCGTTGCGCTTGTTTAATCTTTAATCCTGTGGCAGGTCAATCTAACTCAGAACAAGACTTAGCAACAATCACAAGCCTACTAGAACCAGAATTTGACCTTGATATTCGGATGACGACTCCCAATAAAGATGCTGACGAAATAGCTAAAGAAGCAGTAGAACAAGGAGCGCAAATTATTATTGCATCTGGTGGAGATGGGACACTTTCGGCTGCTGCAGAAGCCGTTGTCGGAACAGGAATTCCTTTAGGTGTGATTTCTCGCGGTACAGCAAATGCTTTTGCAACCGCTTTAGGCATTCCAGCTACAATTCCGGCAGCTTGTCAAACTATATTAGATGGTAAAACACGTACTGTTGATGCTGCATATTGTAACGGTAGACCGATGGTTTTGCTAGCTGGAATTGGATTTGAGGCAGAAACCGTAAAACGAGCAGACCGCGATGTGAAGAATCGATTTGGCATGCTAGCGTACGTTTTAGCTGGTATTCATGAATTACGTAATCTAGAATCTTTTGAGACACGTATCGAAACTGAAGACAAAGTAATTACTTTAAATGCTGCAGCCGTCACTGTAGCCAATGCTGCGCCACCAACTTCTGTACTTGCCCAAGGACCAGCAGAATTATTAGTTGACGATGGTTTACTAGATGTTACTATCGTTGCACCAACAAATACAATTAGTGCGATCGCTGCTGCTTATAACCTCTTACAGTCAGCTTATAGTGGTGAAGTAGCTGATAGACCTGATACTGGTTTCCTGCGAGCAAGAAGCATTAAAATCTCCACTAATCCACCTCAAAGAGTGGTTGTAGACGGTGAATTGATGGGTAGTACGCCGATTGAAGTTGAATGTGTTCCTGGCGGTTTAACAATTATAGTTCCTACTGCTCCTGAAGAACTCGCAGAAGAGAAGTTAGACGGACTACCTAATCTACAAATCAAGTTTAAAAAACCACCTGCAGCAAATTGAAAGTAATTGTGCTGCATTGAGATATATGCAGATTGATAGAGACAGCAGATTGTTGTCTGAAGTAACCTATGCTTGGTTCGAGAAATTTGTTGAGCCACGTACGTTATGTGGACTTTGATGATAGTAACTTTAGCAATCTGCGCAAAAATCAACAGTTTAGAATTAAGTTAATCATAATCATTCCTGTAATTACACTTAGCAGTGATAGTTCTACTGTCAGCACAATAAGATAAAAAACCAAATCAACGAAGTACAATAGAGAGATACTGTATATTATGGAATTTGTGTCCGATCCGCCGATATCCGTCAAAATCGAGAAAATGAAGCAACGGGTACGGTGGCAAGACCCACTCATTTTTGAAAGACAAATTGACCAAACTCGGTTTGTTTTCGCCTCAGAGGAAGATAACCCAGAATTTTCATTTTTGGTTGTTGGCGATAGCGGTTCAGGAAAACACCGAAAACACAATCCGCAACGTCAGATTGCTGAACGCATGTTGAAGCATTGCGATCGCAGCCGATTTATTTTACATACAGGTGACGTCGTATATTTAGTTGGCTCTAGTGAATACTACCCAAAAAACTTTATTGAGCCTTATAAAGAGTTTATTGTCGGCGGCGAAAAACCAAAAAAAGTAGCCTACGATGAGATGGTCTTCAAAATGCCTATACTACCTGTGTTGGGCAATCACGATTACTATGACTTGCCGTTAATTTATGGTTTGATGGGAGGTGCCACATTACCTATACGCCGCCTTTTAAAACTGCGATTGGACTTAGATATTGGTTGGCATGGTTCTTATCAAGGTAAAGCTTATGCTAAAGCGTTTATAGACTACTTAAAAGCAATAGATTCTGATAAAGAATTGCAGCGCCATCTAGACAAACACTACACTGCAACAACAAGTACCGGTCGCTGCTTGCTCTACGAACCAGGACATTTTACTCGACTGCCTTATCGATATTACACTTTCCGCAGTAGTGGCATTGATTTTTTTGCGCTGGACTCAAACACCTTTAACGCTCCTGCGCCATTACCAACAACAGGAGAAGGTAAAGCATATCGACGTACTTTGGAAGCTCGTATTTATGAATTAGAACAAGAAAAGTTGCAAATTATGGAGGAAGCAGCGCAGCTCAATCATAATTTACCAGAAGATGCTGAAAGACTTGATGATTTAGAAGCAAAGTTAGAGCAAACTGAAGAAATCAAACTTGATATTGATAAGCAATTAGCAGCAGATGAATCTACTGTAACTGACTTTGAACAATTGACATGGCTACGACAAAGACTGATTGAATCATGGAACACGCCAGAAGTTCGGGGTAGAGTCATTTACTTGCATCATCCACCCTACGTCACTGAAGCATCAAAGTGGTATCAGGCACAAACTTTAGCAGTACGTCGTAATCTGCGTTGGGTTCTGGATGAAGTTGCAAAAGAACTGGGCGGGCTACCGCAGCGCCCACTTGTCGATTTAGTATTAACAGGTCATGCACATTGTTTAGAGCACCTTTCCACAGGCGATACCGGACATGCAGATTCTTATATTGATTGGATTGTCTGTGGTGGAAGTGGTTATAGCTTGCGAAGACAGCGTAAAGAAGGAACAGAATTAAAAGAGACCTTTGGGAGTATTGAGCGCGAGGTTGCGCGATCGCATCTTTACATCGGTCGTAGCGGTCACGGCTCGCACAAACGACGACCTTATTCATTTTTACGGATTGATGTCAAAGCAGGAAACCCTGCCAAGTTTGTCGTTCAGCCTTTTGTTGCTGAACGATATCAGCGCGACTGGTTGGAACAAGATATTGAGCCATTTAAAATTTAGTATTTACTGTGCGATCTCTAAAATATCTGCGTTACACTAACCGACAAGTTCTATCTTACGAAAGATGAAGTAGATGATTCACTGTTGATTTATATAAAGCTAGAAATAATAGTACATTGATACTACCGCTTTGTTAACTAAAGCAACAGAGTACTTCAGAACGGCAAAAGTTGTCACGCAAAAAGTGGCTGAATTGCTATCTGCTCAAGTTTGTGTCACTAATGAGCAAGGAATCGTCATTGCCAGTAGTAACGTAGAGCTAGTTGGACTGTCCAGCAATGACCTAGACACTACTGCAACCAACCATCACTTACGAGTACCTTTATCTGTAGATATGCAAGCAGGTGAAGTCATTGTCGGCGAGCCCCGCAATGGTGATGTTATTTCTCCTCGTTTGGCACAGGTATTAGTAGAAATGGTTATCAATCAAACAGCCATTATTGACAACCTCCCGACTCAGCATCAACTAAAAGATAAGTTGATCTACGATCTCCTGCATGGCTTGATTGATGAGACAACTGTTATTCGCTACAGCAAACTTTTAGGATTAGACTTATCACCACCTCGTGCTGTCATTTTAATAGATGCTTCGGAATACATTTTAGGCAATTATCCTCAACAACCAGAAGAAACCGTTGAAGTTAAAATTCGACGTCGAGCGCAGTTGGTGATTAGTAGTATTGTCCGATTCTTTCACTTGCCGAAAGATACAATTTGTGCGTACATTGGTGATGGTGAAATAGCCGTATTAAAAGCAAGTAATACAAAAAATCTGGCAAATTGGGCGAAAAGTGGAGATGTGCTAGAACAGTCTAGTTATTCTTGGGCAAATCTTACTGCACTCAATCGCGCAGCGATCGCACTTTTAGCTTGCTTAAGAGCAGATACAGGTACAGAAATTAGCATTGGAATTGGGCGATATCATCCAGGAATTCAGGGATTGGCTCATTCTTATCAGGATGCACGAGCAGCACTATCTCTAGGTTGTCGCTTTCATGGCAAGAATCAAGTTCACTGTCTAGCCCAACTTGGAATTGCTGCTTTAGTTGGTGTTTCTGATGAAAAAACGAAAATTGAACTAGCAACACACCTGTTGAGTCCCCTCGATCGCGAACCAGAATTACTAGCGACTTTGGATACCTTTTTTGCAACAAATCTTAGCTCTAAAGCAACTGCTAGTCAGTTGTTAATTCATCGCAATACTCTCACCTATCGGTTGGAAAAAATTACATCCCTGATAGGACTCGATCCACGGCGCTTTGATGATGCTGTGCAAATTCGTCTAGCGTTGTTATTGCGATCGCTCAACTCAACATTTGCTGCAAAAAGATAATATCAAATTTAGTTAATTACTTACGATTTAAAGTGATGCTTTGATGAGTGACTAGTCACTAGCAACTCAATGAATAGTCAGGTGATTCAGCCGGAAAGGATGTAGCTTTAGGATGGTATGACATCGTGAAAGCGGGAATAATCAAGATAGCGATCGCCATTTGAAGAACGCAATATAATATCCACGAATCTCATATTCCATAATATGTCACTAGCAACATAAATATAACGAGCATAGATCGTTTGGGAAACAGTTTCATCAATGCCCATAAGTGTAATAATGATTGAAGACTCCTCTTGTGCAAGCGTTTCAAGTGTAGAGCCATATAAAGGACTAGACTTATCAATTGGGTGCATAGCTGTCCAAGAAAGAGCAAAACTGGGATTCTGGCTGCGTATTAGTTGTAAGTCATAGACTCGCCGCATAAAATGTCCTTCCGCGTTGACTTCATCTTTTGCTAGACGTACGCGCAGTTCTGCTTCTAAAATTTGGTTGCCGCGCTTGTTAGCTGTGCGAAACATTAGCGTAGGTACACCGTTATAGGACGTAATCACTGCAACGCGGCTAAAAATTACCCTCGCAGTAGGTTGTGAGAGGCGAGCAAAGGCTAGTCCAGTTCCCATTGCTAACCCAATTAAACCCAAAAGCGATTCAATTGCCACTAGGATGTTGGCATAAAGTGTTTGAGGGTACATCGCTCCATAACCAATTGATGCCATAGTTTGGATACTAAAAAAGAAGGCATCAAAAAAGTTACCAGGTCTTGCATTAGCAATGCTATTTGTTTCTAGCAAATATGCCAAAGCAAAGAGAGCATTACCAACCATGTAGCCCAAAGCAACGATCGCCAAAAATCCAGTCCAAGGAACAGTAAGTAACAAATGATACGGATCGCGCCAGAAAGAGTACCATTTACCCACTCCGACAATATTTAACCGCCCATTTTTTTTAACAATTTGGACTACCCGCGATGAACGACGTTTCTGCATTATGAGTCGCTCCTATCGACTTTGATTTGTTCTATTTAACGATTTCTCCGACGTGGCGATCGCCTATTTCCACCACCAAAAATACGACTCAAAAAGTTTGAACGTTTGCGCCGAGGACGCTCAGTCTCAGACGGCTCGTTAGGTTGCATTCCTTGTTCTGCGCGAGCTTCAGGAGTTAAAGGTACAGCATTTTCAGCAGGCGTGATTCCCGAACCAAATCTTCTGGCATAAACTTGAGTAAACTCTGCACCCAAAAGCAAAATTTGCGAAGCATAAAAAACCCATGCCAGGACAACAACAAGCGAACCAGCCGCACCATAAACCGAACCAAAACTACTATTACCTAAATATTGACCGAGTAAAAATCGACCAATCGAAAATAAAAACGATGTGATAATTGCACCAATCCAAACATCACTCCAAGTAATTTTTACATCTGGCAGAATTTTGTAAATTGCGGCAAATAAGAATGTCGTAACAATAAAGCCAAAAACAAATGAAAACAACTGTAAAAATGAGCTAAGAAAGGGAAACCAGCTACCGAAAAAGTTAACAACTCCTGATAATCCTGCACTGAGTACCAGGGAAACTAGCAACAAAAAGCCAATCCCTAAAATCATGGCAAACGATAAAAAACGGTTGCGAACGACATTGAGTAAACCTTGCTCAGGTTTAGGTTTAACTTCCCAAACTGTATTGAGTGCATCTTGTAATTCAGCAAATAAACCTGTAGCACCGAAAAGCAAAACAACAACACTAATGACTGAAGCAAAAGTTCCTTCAGCAGGTTGACTAGCGTTTTCAATTGCTGTTTGGATAAACTCAGCACCGTCTCTACCAACTAAACCTTGGATTTGGGCGACAATTTCATTTCTAGCAGCGTCTTCTCCAAAAACAGAACCAGCGATCGCAATGACAATAATTAGCAATGGTGCTAAGGAAAACATTGTGTAATAAGCTAATGCTGCCGCAATGCGAGCAACTTTATCTTTATTCCATTCGGCAATTGTCTCTTTCAACAAACTTATAATGACTTTGATGTTCACAGATATCTCCTCAGCACGGGATATAGCTTGATTTAATAGTTGGCTTGAGTTAGAAAAGTTTTAATGAGATGTGCTAATAGTAGACAGTTATCTTAGATTGTTAGTGATTCCTGTTGCAGAATACAAGCAGACGCAGTAAATAGTAAGTATTAGCCATTACCTTGCTAAAGAATTTCATACTCTAAGTTTGTTGGATGACAACAGCTTTTGGTATCGTAATGCAAAAGATAAATTTTTTGTCAATCTGCAATAAGTAGTACAAGTGCATACCCAGCAGCACCGAGTGCAAATGCCCAAAAGCGGCTTTCACGCTCTTCTGGTAATTCTTCTTTGAGTACATTGAGAATGACTCCACCTGCTACAAAAGCAAAAAGTCCTCCTATTGCCATATCTTGAATTTCTGTAGCTTGTCCGATCAAGAACCCAAAAACAATAGCGATCGCCAGTATCCAACGTCCTAGTTTGTCATAGTCACGCTTATGGTTTTCTCGTAAACCGTGATCGTTAACAATAAAATGTAATGCCATAGCAAAAGCGAATAATAATACATTTGTGGCTCCTGGTTCTTGCCGATGCACTAACAAATAGCCAATGAGTGCGTTGTAACTGGCAAAAGAGAGAATATGAAGCCAAAAAATACGCAAACTAGTCCTATCTTTCTTGCCCACTTTGCGACTACTACGGCGTGATATATTCGCGGCTCGCTCTAAGCCATAAAAAACAGCTAAACCAGTTAGCGCAAATAAATAAACATGATTTTCCAAGTAAACAAATATACCGTTGTGATTTTGCTCAAATGCGCGTTGTCTTTCACTGAGTTCAGGTAACAAATGCACAAACACATAAGCGACAGAAACACCTCCAGCCATCGATAACCAGCGGCTGCGGGGTATAGTATCAAGAAAGCGTAATCTTCCGGCAAAGATATGTACAAAAGCAAGTCCGACTGCAAGCAGTGCTGTCAGGATCATATGTATCTTCTAGAGTATTCCTACATATAACTAGAATGCAGAACCATTTACTGTAGTTGCAAAGTTCAATTTGTTCATCTACAACTAACTTACAAAATATTACCCAAGATGACAGATTATAAATATATGGCTCTGGTCAGGAAACTATCGCAATAGGACTCAGTCGAAGTATTAGGGATTTTATTAACCACTAGCAAACTTGAGTGATATCACTCTTCAATATATTGTTATTTTTATGCATACGCTACTAAAAAGAAGGCATTTCTTAATGGGTTTGGGTGCGTTGACCGGCATGGGAGCCTTCACAACTGCATCTCAACTACGACACTTCAATAAACTTGTACCCGCAATAGCAGATTCTTCCGGTATTGCTTTAGCTGCAGAAGTCGCTTTACACTCCTCAGCTAGAACAAAAGGATTAATTTTTGGTGCAGCCGCAACTTATCAGCAGTTGTCCTCAAACCAGGCATACGCTAACTTATTTGCCCAACAGTGTGGTATGTTAGTGCCCACTAACGAACTGAAATGGCAAGAACTACGCCCTAGCCCTGGTAGATTTAATTTTACGCGGGCAGATTGGATGGCTCGATTCGCTCGTTCGCATGGAATGTTATTTCGCGGGCACACTTTGGTATGGCATAAGGCTTTACCCAATTGGTTTGCCAGTACAGTAAATAAACAAAACGCTGAAAAATATCTCAGAGAACATATCTCTCGCGTTGCTGGGCATTATGCTGGACAAATGCACTCTTGGGATGTAGTAAATGAAGCAATTGATCTACAAGTGCAACGTGCAGATAAATTACGTAACACGCCTTGGTTAAGGTTTTTAGGTCCAGAGTATATTGAGCTTGCATTTCGTGCTGCAGCTGAAGCTGATCCACGAGCTTTGCTTGTGTATAACGATTTTGCAATCGAGCATGACACTCCGCAAGCCGAAGCCAAGCGTACTGCTGTACTGCGGTTATTAGAACGTTTAAAGTCTAGAGGGACTCCAGTTCAAGCTTTAGGAATTCAAAGTCACTTGTTTGGTCATCCTGATGGTGTCAAATTTACGCAAATACGTAGGTTTCTGCGCAATGTTGCGGATTTAGGCTTACAAATTATGATTACAGAACTTGATGTGAACGATCAGCAGTTACCTAAAGATGCTGCTGTTCGCGATCGCGCAGTTGCAAAGATCTATACAGATTTTCTGTCCGCCGTGCTTGATGAACCAGCAGTAATCGCAGTCATGACATGGGGATTAAGCGATCGCTATACGTGGTTAGCCAACAGAAAACCCCGTGGAGACGGTGGAGGATTGCGACCGTTGCCTTTTGATGAGCAACTTCGACCTAAACCAGCATGGCAATCTTTATCAGGTGCGATCGCACAAGCGCCTTCACGCTCATCTCAACCAGGATTACCAATTCCAACAAAGTTTCCTGATATTGCAGGTCACTGGGCGCAAGGTTATATTCGAGCATTAGCTGACAAAAACATCATTAGTGGCTTTCCAGACGGTACGTTTAAACCTAATGCACCTGTCACTCGTGCTGAGTTCGCAGCAATTGTCACAAAAGCTTTTCCCAAAGCATCGCAAAACAATCCCAGCATAGAATTTGGCGATATTCCTCAAAGTTTTTGGGGTTACAGTGCGATTCAAACTGCTGTCAGAAGAGGCTTTCTTGTTGGTTATCCTGGCAGAATTTTTCAGCCTAGTCAGCAAATTCCTAGAGTTCAAGTTGTTGTAGCGTTAGCAAGTGGCTTAAATCTCAGCAGTAATAATACTAATGTACTTTCTTTTTACCAAGATGCAGCACAAATTCCTAACTATGCAACTAATAAAGTTGCAGCAGCTACTCAAAGGCGGATGGTTGTTAACTACCCGACAGCAAGACAACTAAACCCAAATCGTAATGCCACTCGCGCTGAAGTTGCGGCATTTGTCTATCAAGCTTTAGTTGATGCAGGTCAAGCACAGCCAATTAATTCTCCTTATTTAGTCCGAGTTTGAATTACAGATGTTCTTCGACTGAAGGGGGGATTATTCAAGCAAAGTGTATATTGGTACACCAAATATCAATAACTTCAGTCGGGCGATCGCCTTGACTCACCTCAACGACTAAATTTGCATTGGCGCACCAGGACCTAAGGGAAATCCTAAAAACAACCAAACAAAGAACAATACTGTCCAACAAATTAAAAAACTTAACGAATACGGTAGCATCAACGAAATCAATGTACCAATGCCTAGGTTTCTATCATATTTTTGCCCAAAAGCAACAACAATAGGAAAGTACGGCATCAGTGGCGTCACAATATTCGTTGTTGAATCTCCAATTCTGTAAATTGCCTGTGTCAATTCAGGAGAGTAACCAACCAACATCAACATTGGCACAAACACAGGTGCCATGACAGCCCACTTTGCTGAAGCAGAACCAACGAATAAATCGAGAATAACTGTTAACAAAATAAAGAGGAGTAAGATGGGTGGACCAGTAATTCCTGTAGCCCTGAGAAAATTAGCACCACTGACTGCAGTAATGATGCCCAAATTACTCCAGTTGAAATATGCAATAAATTGAGCAGCAATAAACGCAAGCGCAATATAGTATCCCAAAGAACTCATTGCACTACCCATTGATTGGGCAACATCTTTATCATTGCGAATCGTACCCGCAGCTTTACCGTAGGCGATCGCAGGAAGTAAAAAAGCGATCGCAATCAAAAACACAATTCCATCAATAAACGGTGAAGGAATAATCGCAGAGGTTTCAGGATCGCGTAAAATTCCTTGTGGTGGCAACAGTAGCGCTAAAACAAAAACCACAAAAGCCAATAACGCATAACCTGCCCAACGCAATCCTTTGCGTTCTCTCGCAGTTAGTTCTTCTAGTGTTGCTTCTCCCTGATAGCTACCAAGGCGTGGTTCTACAATTTTGTCGGTAATATACCAACCAACAAGGGTGACAAGAAATGTAGAAACTGCAAGAAAATAGTAGTTTGCTGTGGCATTGACTTCGTAGTTAGGATTAATTAGTTGTGCTGCACTTTGTGACAATCCGGCAAGGAGAGGGTCTAAAGGACTCAGCAATAAGTTAGCACTAAAACCACCCGAAACACCTGCAAACGCCGCTGCCATGCCTGCTAGGGGATGACGTTTAAACGCCAAAAAGACAATCGCCCCTAAGGGAACTAAAACGACATAACCCGCATCTGATGCGATGTTAGACATTACTCCAGCAAAAACAACCGTTGGAGAAATTAACCTTGCAGGTGCAACAAGTACTAACTGACGAAGTAAAGCTGCAAGTAATCCTGTCGCTTCTGCAACTCCCACACCCAACATCGCAACAATTACAGTTCCCAAGGGTGGAAATTCAGTAAAGTTGGTAACTGCTTCGGTGACAATACGACGGATACCATCAGGTGTCAAAAGTGATACGGCAGCTATGGTTTCATCGTTTCCTGGATTGACAACACTGACACTAAGTGCAGCAGCGATCGCACTAATGACAATAACAGCAAGACAAAAGATAAAAAATAGCGTCAGCGGATCGGGAAGTTTATTTCCTACGGCTTCAATAAATGCCAGAGACTTACTGATCCAACCTGGTTTTTGAGGAGGACTAGTTTGTTCTGGTTGATGCATATGATGACTCATTTTGGTTGGTAATTGCTAATTGGTAGCTGGTAATTGGTCAAGATTTGGGATTATTCATTGTGGTCGGTCATTATAATTGTTGAATATTGCCTATGTCCCATTACCCATTACCCATTACCCAATCACACCTCAAACAACTTGACTACTTTTGGCGATTCGCTTGAAGTTATACATCCCAAAGACAAGCCAAAACGCTAGAATACCAGTTGTCAGCAGTAGCACCGGAACAGGACCAAACTGGGCGATTAACAGTGGTGCAGCTGCAGTAAATAAGCCTCCACCGACGATTGGTTCAAATAATAGTTGCTTGTACGCAAAACTTTCAAAAGCACCAGAACGATTATCGGGATCAACCATCCGCAGCAAAACTAAACCTGTTGCAGTAACACCCATTGATTGTCCTAAATCTCCGATACCGCGCTCAAACCAAAATGTAGGAAGAATACGCGGTCCGAGGTAAATAAATGCTAGAACGTTCCATGCGATACCAGCTACTGACAAAATTAGGAATGGACCAATGTTGCTACCTAAGACTGCTAGAGAGATTGAAGCAAGTGCGGTTACAATTGTGACATCTAATGCAACTCCGCCAATGCGCTCAATTAATGGACGACTAATGAGATATCCGCGTCCTGTACGTTCTAAAAGTAGCTGCACTATGAGTCCGCCAATGAGTGCAATCGGAAACAAGGGTACGTAAGAAAATAATTCAACTCCTGCACGTCCCCAGGTAATTGATTCAATAAAGATCAGTGCTTGTAAAATTAGCCAACCAATTGCGATCGCAAGCCCTACAAAGCTTAAGTTTAATGATAGGGGATCAATAAGTAAGTCGCGCATTAATCGGGCACGGGCAACTCGAATTGTTTGATCTTCATTCGGGCGATCGTGAGAATCAAAGCTTCCCGCTTCAGGATCTTCACTACGCACAACTTGAATTCGTCCTGTTTTTCTCGCCCAGTCTGCAAGCATTGTACCAGCGACAATACCAGAAACAATTCCCACAGTAGCTAAGCCCAATGCTAAATCAGGCCCAACTGTAAATCCCAAGTTATTGAAAGTTTCTGCCATTCCAGCTGCCGTTCCGTGTCCGCCTTCAAAGCCGACTTCAATTAACGATGCAGCGATCGGACTCATACCAAAGACGGGAGTCAGTACTAAAATGGCGAGTAGAAGCCCTACTACGTACTGTCCCCAAGCCAGTGTTTGTCCAAAAGCCACCTGTGGCGAGGCTTTGCGCCAAATATCTCTTGGACTGGGAATCAATTCTCCAATAAAAAGCGTTGCAAACACAACATTGATAAAAACGCTGGGAGATTGCGACCACACGTTGCGGATAGTTTCTGGAAATAAGCCTTGGGCAAATGGAACTTCTGATCCTGCAACTGTAGCTGCGATCGCACCTAAAACTTGTGGACCTAAAAGTAAGGCAATAACTCCTGAAACAATAGAACTTGGTAGATAGAGATCTCGCAAGAATTTGATCCGCTGTCGGACAAATCTACCGACCAAGACTAACAGCGCAATTGTAATAAAAGCAAAGAAAACATCAATAAGTTGAAACATAGCACCCATCCCTACAAACGCAATATAGGCGTTTGCTTGTTGTATAAGTTAGGCGTTTGCAGCAAGTTTACACTCTAAAGGTGTCACTAACGCAAGTAATTGAAAATTTTGTAACCTTGTTAAGATAAATGTGTTGTATTTCCAGATACAAAGTGAGCAACTATTATTTAATAGCTAAAAAAATAGTTTAAATTGTGTTAATGTAAATTTTCTTGATAGTTTGATTGATATTAATGCTCTGCAGGTATATTTTACAAATTAGTTACCAAAAACTAAGTCGGAGGTTTTGCGTTTATTAAAAGGTTTTGAAGCTCTTTATTATTACTAAAGTCATTAATAATATATTGAACTCCTTTACTTGCTAAAGCTTTACCAACACCAATAAAGGGAAGCTTTAGATTAATTGCTGCTTTAACATCCCAAGTTCCATCTCCAATAAATATAGTTTTTTGAAAAGTGTCAATTTTATAATGTTTTTTCGATCTCAATATAGCTATTTTTATGATATCTTCTCTAGAAAGACTATCATCTGATGAAGAAAGAGGAAGATTATTAAAATCTATACCAGCTTTTTGTAGTTTAAATTTTGCAGAATCTTGCCATCCTCCAGTTGCAATAGCAATATGATATTCAAGCTGTTGTAACTTGCTTATTACACTTGTTGCACCTGGTACTGGATTAAACAAATCAGAATTTTGTGTTGCTTGATTCAACAAATCAATAAAACGTCTTTTCAGTCTCAATACTTCCTCTTTGGATGGAAAACGTCCTAGCTGCTTTTGAAAGATTTGCTGAGTGATTCCGGTATCTGTACTATGTGTATAGTCTTGCCAATTTTGATTTATGTGAAGTATGTTAAATTCTTCATAAAAGGCACGAACAAAGCAATCAGCATCGACTTTATTTGTATCGGTCAGCGTGCCATCAATATCAAAAATTACCAATTGCATATTTGACAATAAACCATAATAGAGGATGCAAAGAAAAGAATGAAGAAAGCTTATTCTTAAGACATAAGACTAACAATTTCTAGGGGAAAGGCAAAAGTGCCGTCTTGATTAGGCTGAAAATTAAGTACTTGAAACACAGCATCAAGATTTAAAGCACTATAAATATGTGGAAATAGTTCATCTTGTTGTGCTCCTTCGTAACGGATTTCTGCTTGAACTTTATCAGAATCAATACAAAGTAAAACTAATCCTTGTTGATTTCTAAAAAATGTATTGGCTACGCTGATAACTTGCTGTGGAGTAGAACAGTGAATAAAACCTTCTGATTCTAGGGTGTTGCTGCGATAAATTCCAATTTTTTGTGCAGTTTCCCATTGAGCGCGTTGCGTGATGTGTAAAATAAGGTTCATAATGAGTTTAATGTTAAGCTTAATAGCCTACTATCGCTCTACAGACAATAATAAGCCAGGAAAGTGGGTGGAAATAAAGTGTATAGTAATATCGTCTCCGTTTAAATAGCCAGAAGATCGACATCGTTACACTTTTATAAGTATTTAGTTACTAGTCACTAGTAAATAGCCACCTTGAACCATTATTTTTATCATCAATCAACCGGATTTGATATAACTAGTAATTAAGAATAGTAATTGGTTATTGGCAAAAATCTTGATTACTCATTTCAAGCTTAAGTTATCTCAAAACTCAACATTCAAAACTTTTTAAGATGGTTTAACCACAGGTAACAAAACTTGTGAAGGGCGATCGCCGCCACAATGAACTGTTAAAGTAACAATCTGTGAATCCATCAACCGCGTACTAGCCATTGGTGAACCTGTCCCAGGATTAATGGGATACGCTGGAAAACACGCTGCACTCAAACTTAGGCGCAGGGCATTACCTTTAGCGATTCTGACGCACGTTGGTTGTAAGATAACCTGTAAAGGCGATCGCATCTCATTTACGTGTAAATAACCTTGCGTTAAGTTATAAACTTTACCATCAGTACAAACTTCAGAAAGTACCGCACATAGGTCATGGTGGGGAGTATCAGCATCACACCATACTTCTACTGCAACATCACCCGCAAAATGCAGATCAGATTCTAGTGGTGCTGTTGTATAAGTTAGAACATCAGAGCGCCGATCTATATGCGATCGCTCAAATGAGCCTGCAGGAAGCGCGGCGTGACCTCCAAGTGATGGAACTGGTCGCCAGGGGTCGTGAACTATAACATCGGACGGACACAATTGTGCATAAATCGTGGTTAGCTTGCCTTCATCTTCGCGGACACTTGCTAGCCCACTACTTGACAAATAATACAACTTATACGTTGCCTTGTGCCAGTCGTTAAACTTACGCCATTGGTTACTGCCCATTTCAAATAAACACACTGGCGGTTCTTGCGATAATCCTCGATCAATACCTTTGAGAAACTGATCGAACCACCTAACTTGCAAGCGATCGACAGGATTTAAAGCTTCGGTGCCAAAATCAACATCGCCTACTTTGCGACTCCAAGGCAGATGTGCCCAAGGTCCTACGAGTAACTGTTGACGATATGCGCTACGGGCGGCAAAATCTTTATACAGGTGGAGTGTACCGCGCATATAAGTATCAAACCAGCCACCGATATGAAACATCGGTAGATCAACATTTTGCAGGTATTTCTTGGGTGAAATATCTTCCCAGTAACTATCTGGTTGCGAATGTTCTAACCATTCATGGTAAAAGGCATTCGGTGCAAGTTTGCGCAAGCATTCATTGAGGCTGGGAACAGGATCGTATAGTGGTATATTCTGAGCTGCTGCATAAAGTGTATGATGGGCAGCAGCATCGCCTTGTAATCGCGCAGTTTCCGCTGCTAATTGAATCGCCCAACCCAGATTTGTTTGTAAACAAAACGCGCCACCCTCGTATACCCAATCACTATACAAATCATAAGCAATCATTGCCGGACAAATTGTTTTTAATGCTGGGGGTTTTGCGGCGGCGGCGTATAACTGCGTCATTCCCTGGTAAGAAAAGCCATACATTCCTACTTTGCCATTGCTACCAGGTAAATCGGCTACCCAGTTTACGGCGTCTTCACCGTCTTCGATTTCGTTAACGAATAACTTGAATTCGCCTTGTGATGTACCTCGTCCGCGTACGTCTTGAATCACTACAATATAGCCATGAGCAGCATACCAGCTAGGATGTGCGTAAACTACTGTAGATGCGATCGCCCTCCCATACGGCTGTCGCATCAATAATACGGGAAATTCTCCTTCAGCATCAGGACGATAAATATCTGCATCTAACCGCACTCCATCACGAGTCAGCATTGATGCACTTTCTTTGGGATGCACCGTTAACATAATACTGGTGCAGGTAAGCGACGCAAAACAGCTAAATCCTCCTCATCTAATTCTACTGGCGTACCACTACGAATTAACTCGGCAAAGTCTTCATTCGGTACCATGATACACAATGCATATAGCCGAGTCGAACCTGTATTTTCAATCATGTGTGTCCCTGTAGGAGGAACTAACAAGCTATCTCCTGCTTGAATTGATACCGTCTTGCCATCACAAATAGCACATCCTTCTCCGGATAAAATGAAAAACATTTCGACTGCCATTTGATGGCGATTTGGTGGTGTTTTGCCTCCAATGTCAAAAATTTCTACACAAATTGTTAGCGAGATATTTGCAGTAGCAGTATCAAAGACAATTGCTAATTTATTCGTGTCACCAGGACTAATCTTAAAAGCTTGATAGTCTTGAGGCGACTTGGCAACGGGGATCATACAGCGAGTTGTGTCCATATGCTAATTGCTAGTTACTAGCGCATTAAGGATAGCGTCATTATCAGTAACAAAACCAAAACACTGCTTGACGTTATAAATTGTTGCTTGCCAGCAGTATTCTGGAGAAGTTGTTGCGGTACAGTCTTTTACTAATACACAGTCATATCCTAAAAAATTGGCATCTTGCAAGGTTACTAAAACACATTGATCGGCGTTTACTCCTGCAAATAGCAGTGTAGTTTTACCCAAGTTACGCAGGATGCTATCAAGCGGTGTATCCCAAAACCCACTCATCCGATATTTATCAACACGAATGTCTTGTGGTAACTGTTTTAGTTCGTCTACAACAGCCGCTGACCAACTTCCTGCCATTAATACTCTAGCGCCATTACTCGGTAAAGGATCGCCTAGCCCAATACCATCACCTGTGGGATTATAGACGTGTCGCACACTTGCACTGATATTGAGTAAGTCAGGACGATTTCCCCAATTTATCCAAACCACTGGTACACCGCTATGACGCAATACTCGAAGGAGTGTGTTAATCGGATCGATAGGCGATCGCGCAGGAGTAACATCGACACCAATGTGTGCTAGCCAACCGTCAGGATGACAAAAGTCATTTTGCATATCAATGACTAAAATCGCGGTTTTAGCTAAGTCGAGGTGTAGAATTTTTGTTTCTGTTTTAAGAGTGATAATTTGGGGTGCTGATGGCGGACGAGTAATATCGGCGATCGCTTCATCTACTGCCCAAGCATTTGGCGGAATTCCTAAGGTTCTTAAAGGTTGATTCATAAATTTCAACTTTCGTTTTTTTTCTATTGTCTTAAGTTACTTTGAGTTAAGTTTAAGTATTAATTTTTACGGTTATATAGATGAAGAAAATGATATTTTGATTGAACCACATTGGCGTAGCCTTCCCGCAGGGTAGGACACAAAGAACGCAAAGGAAGAGATAAATTTAGAGCAGAGTTTGAGAAGAATCTATATTAATGAAATACTTTAAAATTAAGTGTTAAGCAATATATAACTATTTAAGGTTAATTTTGTGAGTTTTACGATTAAAAATGTTTTAGTTCCTGCTCATGGTGATTATGATACTGTAGATGTGCAAATAGAAGGCGATCGCATTGCCAAAATTGCGCCTGATTTAGATGTTGTCGGTACAGTTATTGATGGTAACAATAAATTACTACTACCTGGTTTCGTAAATGCTCACACCCATTCTTCGGAAATGTGGCAGCGAGGTTTGATTCCGCCCGTACCATTAGAATTGTGGATTGCAGAACTTTATGATTTCGCACCTCTCGATCCTGAACAAGTTTACTTAAGTGCGCTGGGAACTGCAGTAGAAACACTACTATCGGGTGGAACGAGTGTTGTCGATCACTTGGTATTAATTCCTGGAAAAGAAATTGACACAATCGCTGCTGCGGTTAAAGCTTACCAAGAAATTGGAATTAGGGCATTTATTGGACCATTAATTCAAGATGAGGCTTTAGCAAGTGGAATTCCTAATGGCGAATTGCAGCGCGAGGATACACCCTATTTTCGTTCGACTGAAGCAACGCTGGAATTGATGCAAGAAGCTGTCAGACAGTTTCATCGTCCTGAGGCGGGCGTGCATATTTTAGTTGCACCGACAGGAATTCAACTGTGTTCGGATGCACTGTTTGCTGGATGTATTGAATTAAGCGATCGCCATAATCTTTGTCGTCACGCTCATTTGTTGGAGACGAAAGCACAGAAACAGCTAGCACAAGAAAAGTATGGTTGTAGTGCTGTGGAACATCTTCAGCGCATTGGGTATTTAAGCGATCGCACCTCGTTAGCGCATTGTGTGTGGTTAAGCGATGCAGATATCGCAATCTTGTCAGAAACGCAATCTACCGTCGTTCACAATCCCTTGAGTAACTTGCGTTTAGGAAGTGGAATTGCGCCAATTTTGAAGTACCGGCAAGCAGGAGTTAATGTCAGCTTTGGTTGTGACGGTTCTGCAAGTAATGACTCGCAAGATCTCCTCGAAGCGATTAAAATTGGCTCGATGCTGCATAATATCACTGACTTCGACTACCGCCATTGGATTACTCCACGTCAAGCTGTAGAAATGGCTGCATTCGGTGGTGCTAAAGGATTAAATATGGCTGAGGAATCGGGTTCTTTAACTGAAGGGAAAAAAGCAGACTTAGTAGTGTACGATCTTACCAGCTTATCGCTGCTACCACGTACTGATCCCATTGGTTTACTTATCCTTGGTCGCCCTACCCAAGCTGTCAACAGTGTTTGGGTAAATGGCAAGCAAATTGTTGCTAATGGCGAAGTTGCAACAATCAATGTCGATGAATTGCGACAAAATTTATTTGAACGGAGTCAATGGGATTTCCACCGTCAATCGAAAACTGTAGGTGAAATTGAAGCACACTACCGCGAAGTTATGGGCTTAGGATTAGCTAAAGAGTATTCATAACCTTCTCGCTTCGTCCTGATGGCTCATACTATTACACTTAGCACTAGCCTATATTGACTATCCTGTGTAATTGCTGGTTATGCCTACAAAAACCCATGATTGCTAGGTTATATCGCTATGAAAAAAGTAGTAGTATTCGGCAACGCTGGAGGTGGTAAATCAACTCTCAGCAAGAGATTATCAGAAATGACGGGTTTGCCACTTTACGTCTTGGACAAGATTCAATATCCATCAGGAGACACAAAGGTTTCCGAGGAAGAATATCAGCACATCCATGAGAAAATTTTGGCGACTGACCGATGGATTATTGACGGGTTTGGTTGCATGGAAACCCTCTGGCTACGACTAAAGGAGGCGGATAGTCTAATTTTTGTCGATTTACCACTATATGTGCATTTTTGGTGGGTGACTAAACGCCTGATCGTAGGTTACTTTAAACCACCAGAAGGTTGGTCTCAAAAGAGTCCCATATTGAAAAGTTCGCTTCGTAGTTACCGCGTGCTTTGGTTATGTCACAAATATTTGATTCCAAAATATCGCGAGTATATCCAGCAGGTTCAAAGCAGCAAAAGTGTTTATCACATTCGCTCAACTGAACAGATCGCGCAGTTTTTTGAATTCATTGGCAATAAAACTAACTTTACAGATCGTGCATCAACCTAACAGTTGCGCTAATAGAGGTAAGGATTTCGCACGACAACGCTACTCGCCTTTGAGATATAGCCATGTTAGCACCTGACGGACGAGATCGCGATCCTTCTATCGAGATGTCCTAAGTACTTGCGAAGCTGCTTCAGAGGTCAGAACCTCATAATCTATGGTCTTTGGTTTATAGATGTGGCACTATACAACCAGTAGATTGTCTAGACGAGAGCTATTCATAGTGCCGAGACGCCCTCGTGTTGTTGTTGTTGGTTCTGGGTTTGGTGGGTTGCAAGCCACCCAATCGTTAGCGCGTGCCCAAATTAATGTTTTACTCATTGACCGCAACAATTACCATACATTTATTCCGTTGCTGTATCAGGTAGCTGTTGCCGAACTTCAACCCGAACAAATTGCTTATCCTGTACGTGGTATTCTGCAGCGATTTCCTTTTGCTAATTTTTTAATGGCAGAAGTAACGCAAATTGACTTTGCTAATCAGGTTATTGTAACTGATGGTTTAACAATTCCGTACGATTTTTTGGTTTTATCTACTGGTAGCGAATCTCAGTTTTTAGGAGTACCAGGGGCTGATAAATACGCTTTACCAATGAAAACGCTGCCAGAAGCCGTGTATTTGCGCAATCATTTGCTGTCTTGTTTTGAACAAGCTGTGCGCGAACCCGATCCAGAATTGCGACAGCTACTTCTAACGTTTGCTATTGTCGGTGGTGGACCAACGGGCGTAGAATTAGCAGGAGCTTTAGTAGAACTGATTCATGGTCGATTAATCAAAGATTTTCCTACGCTAGAGATGGAGCAAGTGCAGGTTATTTTACTGCAATCAAGCGATCGCCTGCTCGCGGATCTCCCACTACGTTTATCAGACTACACTTACAAGCAGTTACAACGATCTGGAGTAAAAATCTATCTTCAAACCAAGGTCAGTAAAGTTACCTCAAATGCCATTTATCTTGAAGATGGTACGATAATTTTCTCGAAAACGATTGTTTGGACAGCAGGCGTACAAGCCACTTCACCCACGCCGACAGCAGAACTATTTCCAGCAGCTAAAGGACAAGTTGCGGTTTTACCAACGTTACAGCTACCAGACTATCCCCAAGTATATGTCGTCGGCGATTCAGCTTATATTGAGCAAGACGGAGAACCACTACCGTTAGTCGCCCCTGTGGCTTTACAACAAGGTACCGCAGCCGCACAAAATATTTTGCGTCAAATTAAAGGTAAGGACCCAAAACCATTTCGCTATGTAGATAAAGGTAGAGCGGCGATTATTAAACGCAATGCGGGTGTTGCCCAAACTGGTAAATTTACTTTTACAGGTTTTCCTGCATGGTTATTATGGTTAGGAATTCACTTATATTATCTTCCTGGTGGACGAAATCGTTTGATTGTTCTGTTGGATTGGCTGCGCGATTATTTCTTTGGCGATCGCTCGATTCGTCTGATTTTTCCTCCCAGTCGTCGGCTAATAGTTGAAGAAAATCCGCCAAATTCTTCTACAGATTGGCATAATCAAGATCGCTAAGCTATTCTGGCACTACTATAGGTAATTTATAATGAACTATATTCCTCTTGCCGCTCGTATCTTTCTTTCTGTTATCTTTTTACGTTCTGGTTTCAATAAAATTTTTGACTTTGCTAGTACGCAAGGATTTATGGCTAGTGCTGGAATTCCTGCAGGGCTAACCGGAATTTTGTTGGTAGGTTCGATTATTTTAGAATTACTGGGAGCGTTATCAGTAATTCTAGGTTATAAGGCGCGTTGGGGTGCGATCGCCCTTATTGTTTTTCTAGTTCCTACCACGTTGCTTTTTCACACTAATTTTGCTGAAGATATGCAAATCACTCAGTTTCTCAAAAATTTAGGATTGATCGGCGGATTATTAATGGTAGTTTACTTTGGTTCTGGTCCTATTGGTGTGGATGGACGTAAAGATCTAGCTTAGTTCATCACCAAATTAGCTCCAACCACAGTCCCACAAACAAAAATATAAAAGTGGGTAATTAGCTAAGAGCTAACAGCTAACAGCTAATAGCTCTACTTAAGCTACAGTAACCAAGTATTGCGCGCGAAATCAACAGACTGCCCTTCCGAATCTACTTGATCTTGTTGAGGAAATACAACTGTTTGTCGTGCTGATTTGTATTTCTGCTGTGATGTTGGTTCTTTCTTCTGTAGCGGTGCAGGTTCTGGTTTCAAAGCATTCATTTGCTCAATCAACTTAGAGTTAGCTTCTGCAAGTTGTAGAATCGTAGTCTTGGCTTGCTCTAGCTCATCATTAACCGCATCAAAATCCGCGACATCTTGACGAAGTTGTTTGACTAATGCTTTTTCGTCTTCTATTTCTACTAATAGTTCTGCAATACGATGCTCTAGAGAGTGTTCTTTCTCTTGTGCTTGCTTTAAAGCTGCGCGTAATTCAGTAACAATACTGTCTGAGTCTGATGTAGTTTGACTGGTTTGTCGAGTTCGACTTGTGTTTCGCGCTCTTGCAGTTGTTCTTGTTGGTTTTACCACTTCTGTTTTTTCCTCGTTGCTTAACTCCTCATTATTTGTAGCATCTAGCTCAGATGAACTTTGCTCAGTTGTCAACTTTTCTCCCTCTTCGTTTAACAAATCTGCAATTCGTTTTCTAACCATTATTGCCTCCAATCGCGCTGTATTTCTTCTGCTACTCGGCGGTAATCTGCTGCTGCTTCGCGAGCGTTTTTTCCTTTTAACTGAGTAATTGGTACTCCTTCAAGGGCGGCTCTTTCATGCGCTTTGTAAATTCGGATAAATGTTTTACAAACCGGAATACCTAATTTTGTAAGTGTATTTTGTGCTTCTAAAGCTTCTCCTGTACTTCTAACATCAACTTTAGTTAACAACACGCGATGAGGAATTTCTGCAGGCTTTACCGATGCTTTAACAACTTCAATCAATGCAGATAAATCCATCGGAGCGCAAGGTGTTGGCAAGACCATATAATCCGCGATCGCAATGACTGCTTTTAATGCTTCCGATCGCAATGCTGGCGCTGTGTCTACTATGACAAAATCATACCCTTCAACTTTTCGCAAACGCTTCAGTAGCGTAGGGTCTGTTTCTTGAGCAACATCAAAGGGCATCTTACCGCGTGTCGCCCACCAAGAACAACTCCCTTGACTATCTGCATCTACAGTTAAAACTTCGTATCGCTCGGAAAAAATAGCAGATAACCCCATTGCTGTTGTTGTTTTTCCTACTCCACCTTTTCCATTTGATACAACGATGATCTTTGCGGGCATGACATTAATAAAATAGAAGTTTGAATAAAATTTTGCTTAAGGCTACGTGCATCTAGTATTTTTGGATATCAGCAGCATTATTAATCCTTTATCAAAGTCATAGTTTTTAATTATTTTCCTATTTTTACTAACATAGCTTTCTTATAGTTCCACAATACATCAATTTTTTAGTTTACAGGTCGTTGTAGTCTTCACCAAGATCAAATCTGCTACCTCTTCATGACTGGCTATTTCTAAGGAATTTGGTAAGTTTTAGGGGAGAATTAACTGTATTTTGTCAATATTTATGTCATAAAAAGTTAGTATTTTTTGTGGAAAAGCTGCAGTGTCTTCTGATAGTTAGTCAACTAAAATAATGCAAACAGTTTAAAGAAGGCGATAGTCTTACTTCACGCCCTGCGCAATGATATCAAGAAATTTAGTACAGCCCCGCAAAGAATCAAACAAATGTAAGCCAAACTCTTGAGAAATATCTTCGCAAACCTTGATTGCTCGAATACTGTTACCGTTAGTATCTAACAACGGCGAAAACACAGCAATGCCAATCTGGTTAGGTACAATAACAATAATTCCTCCACTGACGCCACTTTTTGCTGGTAGACCAACTTTATACACCCATTCACCAGCAAAATTGTACATCCCACAGGTATACATCACACTCAAGATATCTCTGACATATTGTGCATCAACTGCCCGTTCTCCAGTTATCGGATTCACACCATTATTTGCAATTGTTGCTGCCATGAGTGCTAAGTCGTGGCAATTTACCATAACTGAACACTGCTGAAAATAAAGATCGAGTGCTTCATCGATATGTTCGTCAATCATGCCAAAATTAAGCATCAAGTGTGCCATCCCTCGGTTACGGTGTCCGGTGGTACGTTCCGACATAAAAACTGAGATATCGACAAAGATTTCATGACCGATGTAGCGCTGAAACATCTCTAGCATGCGATTGAGGCGTTCGGTTGGTCCTGAACCTTTAATTAGACTGGTTGTTGCGATCGCACCAGCATTCACCATTGGGTTATATGGTCGTTTTGAGCGTTCATCAAGAATAATCGAATTAAACGCCTCTCCAGTAGGTTCCACCCCGACTTTAGTTAGAACATAATCGCGTCCGTGTTCTTCTAGCGCCATACCATAGACAAAGACTTTAGAAATTGATTGAATTGTAAATAGGTGATTGTAGTCTCCGACTTGATAGACTTGACCATCGACTGTGATGACACAAATGCTGAACAAATCAGGATCTACTTTGGCAAGTTCTGGAATGTAACTGGCAACTGCACCCTCACGCAGATGTTTGTATTTGAGGTACAAGTCTTCTAGGTATTGTTGAAAAGAGTGGGAGTGAGAGGAAGGGCGATCGCGTTCTAGCTCGTCTGACATAAAGTTAAATTAATCAAATACTTCTCTTTGATTGCTAACACAATATAAGCCTGGTGACTGAAGTCACATTGAAATAAAAAAAGTTCACCTGCATGGACTGACGATAAACTTAGATTCTGAGAAGCTTGCTAGCTAATTGTCTGTGTGATATCAGTATCTACGAGTAGTGTTGCTGCACCAGCAGTGTAACGATTGTACAAGTTGTTATCCAAAGCGGTTGTGCCATCAAACAACCATCCTTGTTGGGTTGAAGTGACGCGATCGCCAGCATTACTTTGACAATTAATTCATTTGTCGTATCAGATAAATTCAGTACATTTAATCGGTCTAACTTCAACGAGTTATTGCCTGTTCCTGTGAGGATGTCTTTGCCGTTTGTCGCCAGAAGCAAGCCGTGACTTTACCCATGAAGTCGCGTCCGAAGATTACATAGCTGTCGCCAAAATCGACGCGATCGCTGCGATTAGTAGAAGGAACATCGACTGTTGTAGTAGTTCCTAATACAAATTAAGTCTCTACCACTACCACCTGTTAGTGTATCCTTCTCGGCTGTACCGCCATCGCTACCAATCAAGGTGTCATCGCTCTGATCGCCACTAAGCGAGTCACTACCTCCTTTGCTTTGAAGCAGGTTGTTTTTTAAATTATCAGTAATTGTGTTATTTAAGCTATTACCTATACCTACAAGAGCCTCCGGTGGAAAACCCCGAAACGAGCATACATCTTGTAAGGCTAAATTTTCTAAGTTATCTCCCAAGGTATAACTTGTATAAGCTACTACAGTATCAATACCAGCATTAACAGCTTTGACAATGATATCTTTATACCTGTAGCCGAAGTCGTCTAAGTCAATATTTTATAAAGCTTATATAAATAATTGATGATTTAATATCAGTGCATTCCACAAAAAATATATTTTTCGTATAAAATATTACTTTTAAGCATTGAAAATACTAGCTTAAATTAAGAATGAATTTGCATAACTACTCAACTGCAAATTGCAAACAAGATAATCAAAACTCACAAATTTAAAAAGTATTTATCAATCAATAAATATGCAAATGAGTAACCTTAATTATACGACTTTTGCCATAAGTTTCCTGACTAGCTCCTTGATACTTCTCAGGAAAACTCTAAAATAAAGAGTATTTTAAACTACTGCAAAATTTTTCTAAAAAACGGCTTTAGCAGCTGACGTGCGATCGCATCGAGGTTAGACTAGACCAAATTCTAACTTGGAGGCATCAAAAACGTGCAAGACCGTGACTACACCTTGATCGTCGATAAAAGTGGTAGTATGTCCACACCAGATCAAACAGGTGGTAAAAGTCGATGGGAAATTGCCCAAGAGTCTACTTTAGCCTTGGCGCGAAAATGCGAACAGTTAGATCCTGACGGCATTACTGTTTATGTCTTCTCTGGCAGATTTAAACGCTACGATGATGTCACTTCAAGTAAAGTTGCCCAAGTCTTTCAAGAAAATGATCCTGTAGGAACAACTAATTTAGCTATTGTCTTACAAGATGCCATAAAAAACTACTTTCAACGCAAAGCTGCTGGCAAAACTAAACCTCAAGGTGAAACGATTTTAGTTGTTACTGATGGCGAACCTGACGATCGCCGTGCTGTATTTGAAGTCATCATCAACGCAACTCAACAAATGGAACGCGATGAAGAGTTAGCAATTTCGTTTATTCAAGTAGGTTCAGATCCGCAAGCAAAGAAATTTCTCAAAGCAATTGACGATCAACTACAAGGAGTTGGGGCAAAGTTTGATATTTGCGACACAGTGACGCTTGATGACTTAGAAGAGATGAGTTTATCAGAAGTCTTACTCAATGCGATTCACGATTAATGACAATGGACGAAATCGATAAGCTACTCGCTAAAATTGATGCCAAGCCCCAGCAGAAAATACCGCCTCCAGCAAACAAAGCTACCAAATTTGCGTCAGATATTGAGCAACTTTTAAGCGAAGTCAAAGCTGATTATACACAAAAAGAACGCGAACTAGAACAGCAGAAAGCTAAAGAGAAAAATAGACGGGCGATCGCGTGGTTAAAAACCTTAGATCCCATGTCGAGTGAAGGATTGTGGTTTGAGGAATTTGCTGCTAAGTATCCTTCTAAGGTTGCAGCTGCAGTTGATTACTTGCGATCGCTATCCGGTAACTCTTAAACCTGTCTTATGTTTGCCAAGCTTTCAGACAGCGATCAACTAAAGAATTCACAGATTGTTTTAGCTGGCGCTTGCGATACCACCTCCGATAAGCATTCTCGTATTCTTCACCTTTGGTTTGGAATGTATTCCAAGCATTTAGCCCAAGACCTAAACCCCAAAACAAAGCGATGTATAATGACCAAGAAAGCTCACCTGCACTGATGAAGTTCAGCATCAAGAAAAAAGAATTGACAATGGCATAATTACCAAAGTTTTTTTGTAAATTACGATGACGATGCATATCGAAAGCTTGGCGCTTTTGCACATCAGCTTGTTGCAACAGCCATTCTTTTTCAGCAGCTTGGAGACATTCTGGTGTAATTTCCAATTCAGATGCAATTTCTAATAACTGTTCGCGCGTAAATTCGCCTTCATGCGCTTGACAAGAAATCGCAATTTGCAAAATTTGTTGAATATCTTCCTGATGATATAAGCGAGTAATTTTGCTATCTGATGTTTTCATTTTTGATATTTTTATAGTTTGGGATAATAAACCCTAATCGAGGGTACTGTTTCTATTATGCCAAGCTTGCGGCTGACGAAACTTGTAGATGTCTGCGATCGCTTTTACCCAACCATCAGAAACAGATTCTAAAATGCGATCGCCTTTTTCCTTAGTTGCAACTGTGGGATCTCCTAACACACCACTACGACTCAAATCGCGGGTTGTCCAAGCAAAGGGTAACTTGCCTTCCATTGAGAGTAAACTATCTTCTGGTAACAGTGGATATTCTGCAACTGCGTCTTGCATCTTCACTTGTTCAGGCAAAATCGACAACATTAAACTTGTCTCAGCATCTCCTGCATGGATTCCTAGCTGTTGTTCTTTAGGTGAAAGTAATTCGTTAACAGTATGCGGAACGCGCCAGGTAAACAGCGGAAATACTAGAAAATCCTCATACTTGACGTGCAAATCGCGGGCGACAATTTCCATAACCTGTGGTTGTCCGCCGTGAGAGTTCATTAATACAAGTTTGCGAAATCCTGCACGATAGACACTTTCAGCAATTTCAATTAATGTTGATATGAGTGTTTGAGTACTGAGAGCGATCGTTCCAGGAAAATGCCAGTGTTCGTTCGATTTACCATAATATAAAGGCGCTAAAGCATATGCTGGGATACTTGCATCAAGTTTTTCTAATGCTTTTCCTAGTACTGCAACACCAATTGCAGCATCGACAATCAATGGTAAGTGTGGACCATGTTGTTCAATTGCACCAACAGGTTGAATTAAGACGATATTCTCTTTATTGGGCATTGCTTGAATGTCAGTCCAAGTCAGATAAGGGAAAAATCGTTGTGGTGGAATGAAACTATGCATCATCTCTACAATTTATGCGATCGCACTGCTTTCAAAGTTAAACTCACCTGCCAACTCCCAAGGTCCGCCTTTGTAATACCAGAGTAACAGTCCTTCTCCAAATCCGTTAAGAGATTTCCAATTATTAACAAGTTCGTGATAAAGCTGACGCGCTTCATCTGATGCCACTTTATTTTGAATTGTGACGTGCGGTTGATATTTTTGCTGATCTTGCTTACTTAACCACATATCCCAAGTTGCAGCAAGCTGTTGACGCAGTTGAATTAATTCAAAACAGTTAACTTCTATGGCGACACCTTTACCCAAAAATCGTGGTTTTGTAAAAAGAATAGATAAAGGTGAAGTTTGCTTACACAAGTTCTGCAAAGTTTGTTGAATTGATAATTCTTCTTCGCCTGGGAGTGCATGAAAAAGAGTAATATGTGCGGGAAGAAAGTTTCTTTCCGGTGGAAAGTGCTGCTGGCGCAATTCATTGAAAAAATCAAAAGTTATGCGATCGAGTTTGAGTGTCAAAATAAGTGGTGATGGTGACATTTATTTTTTATCAGTAATATAGGTGAAATTCAACGTAAATCAAAAGCTGGTAATTGGTAATTGGTAATTGGTAATTGATCATCTTTATCTCAAAACTCTATTACCCAATCTAGACAGGTAATTTATAATTATGCTTACCTCTTTATAAAGCTATGAAACGTACATATTACGATAATATTGCACAAATCTACGATCAAACTCGTTGGTTGACACCATCAGTAGCAGAAGAAGTTGTAGATTTTATCATTAATCTCACTGGTGCAACTTTTGAAACCTCGTTTCTAGAACCTGGTGTAGGTACAGGTTTAAACGTTCTTCCTCTGGTAAAACGTGGTTACTCGGTGACAGGTATTGATGTTTCTGAAGCAATGCTTGCTCAATTTCGACAAAAACTCTATGAAATTCATACTAATTTGAATTTGATTCATGCTGATGCTTCACAGTTGTCTTTTCCAGATAACAGTTTTGATGTTGTGTTAACTGTTCATATGCTGCATGGAATTGGTAACTGGAAAGCATTTTTAGATGATATTACGCGAGTGCTTAAACCTGGAGGATTTTATCTTAATTGTCAATGGATTACTCCACCTGCTCGAAAAGAATTTGAAGCCTACTATCTGTCAATTTTAGCTAAATATGAGAATTCACAGCAAGAAGTAAAAAGTGTAAATACAGCAATTGAAAAACTAGATGTAGAGGGCTACTTTAATAGTAAGGGTTACACATCAAAGTATTTCATTGCTAAAGAATGGGAAGTTAGTAATACAGTTGAGGAGTTATTAGACTACTTTAAATTACGAGCATACGGCTTATGCTGGCTAGACTCAGATGAGATTTTTTATAACGTAATGAATAAGTTTGAAGCATTTTGTATACAGCATTATGGTTCTCTCAAAACGGTTGTTTCTTCTCCAGCCAAGTTTGAGATTTGGGCTTATAGGATTTCAGGTTAGGGTAAAGGTGCTACTTAACCATTCTCATCTCTTTTTGTTCACTTTTAGCTCATATTCTGTAATGATATTCCGAATATCCTCAGTTGCAATATCGACTTGTTCAGATTCTGCATAAATGGTTAGTAAAATAATTCCCGCTGCTGTTTTAACATAACCTGAGTTCGGGTTAAGCTGTTTGAGATAAAAGCCACTCCATCTGAAGGCTGGGTTTCTTAGGTTGATGGCAGTAAGCAATTAATCCGCAAAGAACGTTAACGCAGAAATTAACAGGGCTTCGG